>CANQMJ010000034.1 GCA_947624945.1 uncultured Clostridia bacterium
GTCAGAGGATGTAGTCCGATATGCAGTCGTACCAGTGGATGAAGACCTCGCCGTTCACGGTGAGCCGCTCGTTTTCAGGCAGCATTTCCGTCCACCGCCTGCCGTATCGCTTGTACGCCCAATCGTCGCGATTGAATCGCCGCCACAATACCGTCCTGCCGTTTTTGTCTATGAACTGCTCGCTGACGACGCTGTCGCTGAAGCACCCGACATCTATCATGCAGACGGTGTCGTACATCTTCCCCGCTATTTCGACGCTGTATCTGCCGACGATGTCGACAGTTTCGCCGTCTACATCGCATGTGACGGCGCCGCCGTCGCGCGTTACGACCCCTTTTCTTGACAGATGCGTTTCAAAGCCGCAGTTGTCGGGGCCGAAGCCCCAGTTTTTGATGAACTCCGAGTCGTCGCCGTCGAGGAAAATGTAACAGCGGCGCACTCCGCCGTCGACGTGGCTTTCGGCGAGGAATCGGCAGTGCGTGTCCGTCACCTGCGCGATGAAGCGCCGCTCGCACTCGTCGATGCTGCCCGTGCGGTAGTAGTTTTCGGCGTCGTGCTGCACCGCGCGTATCTCGACGCCGTCGACGCCGTGTATCGACGCTCTCCCGACGACCTCCGACTCCGTCCATTCGGTGCGATGTCCCGACGGCGAGTCGTACAGTCCCCACGTCAGCCGCTCGCCCTCGCGCGGAACTATCAGCCAGCCCGGCAGCTCCTCGCATACGACGGAAAACGGCTCCGCCCCCGACCTTGTGATCTTGTACTCCGGCATTATATCCGGCAAAAACGTATGTGTTTTCATCTCGTCTACCTCCGTTTCGTTGTTTTTCGGCAGGTGATACAGCTCCGCGTACGATTTTCAGAATCTTTCGCGCGCCGAGTGGAGCCTGCTTTTGACGGTGCCGAGCGGTACCGACAGCGCTTTTGCGATACCGTCCATCGTCATGCCGTCAATATACGCCATCATCAACACTTCCCTGTCGGACTCGCGCATCATCGTCAGTACGTCCCGAACAGCGTCGGCAGCGGACGTCGCCTCCGGCATCGTATACGCTCCGTCCTCGTCGAGCGCGACCGTCTGCGTCCTCGCGTTTGACCTGTACGCGTCGCGGCATTTGTTCCTCGCTATCGACAACAGCCACGGCAGAAACGCGTCTTTGTCTCTAAGCTCCGCAAACTTCGAAAACGCCGTCGCCGCCGTCTCCTGCACTACGTCGTCGGCGTCGCGCTCCCTCATGCGGAACCGCACGAAGCGTTCGAGCGTTCGCCTGTGCTTTTCATAAAGCGCTTCAAATTCGTCCGCGTCTGCCATATCCACCTCCCATCATGTTTGTTTGAACCGGTCCCGACCGTATAGACGTTTTTATTATACCAAAAGTTCGCGCGGCGAGAAAACTTTTTCTCATTTTGTTGACTTTATATAAAATTGTGGTAATATAAAATCGGAACGATTTTGTTCAGAGGCACTTTATGAAAAAATCGACTAAGAATGACAGACTTCTTTTGCTCGCTCGCATATGCGCGATCGCATGCAGCGTGTGGACGATCGCGGCGGGTGTTCTCGTCATACGCTCGGGCGGCGAGATGAGCGCGGGATACGCCGTCATACCGTGCATTTTTACCGCGACGTTCGCCGCCATAGTCGGCAATCGGAGCCGTGCGGAGAAGCGCGGCGGCGACGAAAATGAAAACAGTGATAATAGTGATAATATAAACAAAGAATGAGGTAAACCGAAATGGAAATGACACTAAGATGGTACGGCTCGAAATTCGACACCGTGACGCTCTCGCAGATACGTCAGATACCGGGCGTGACGGGCGTCATCACGACGCTTTACGACACGAAGCCGGGCGAGGTATGGACGCGTTCCGCGATAGCGGCGCTCAAGGATGAGGTCGCGGCGGCGGGACTGCACATCTCGGGCATCGAGAGCGTGAACGTCCACGACGCGATCAAGGCGGGCACGCCCGAGCGCGACTTCTACATCGACAACTACATAGAGACGCTCCGCAACCTCGGAGAGGCGGACATACACCTCGTCTGCTACAATTTCATGCCCGTGTTCGACTGGACGCGCACGGAGCTTGCGCGCCGCCGTCCCGACGGCTCGACCGTTCTCGCGTACACGCAGGCCGCCGTCGATGCGCTCGACCCCGAGCGCATGTTCAACGAGGTGAGTGCGAATTCGAACGGCACCGTCATGCCGGGCTGGGAGCCCGACAGACTCGCGCACGTCAAGGAGCTGTTCGAGCTTTACAGCACCGTCGACAGCGAGGCGCTGTTCGCGAATCTGAAATATTTCCTCGAGCGTATCATGCCTGTCTGCAACGAGTACGACATCAAAATGGCGATACATCCCGACGACCCGGCGTGGCCGATATTCGGTCTGCCGCGCATCATAATAAACAAGGAAAACATCCTGCGCATGATGAAGATGGTGGACGACGTACACAACGGCGTGACGTTCTGCTCGGGTTCGTACGGCACGAATCTCGAAAACGATCTGCCCGACATGATACGCTCGCTCAAAGGGCGCATACATTTCGCGCATGTGCGCAATCTCAAATTCCACTCGCCCGACAACTTCGAGGAGGCGGCGCATCTGTCGTCTGACGGCAGCTTCGATATGTACGAGATAATGCGCGCCCTATACGAGACGGGCTTCTCGGGACCGATCCGTCCCGACCACGGACGCATGATCTGGGACGAGGTCGCGATGCCCGGCTACGGCCTCTACGACCGCGCCCTCGGCGCCGCGTACCTGAACGGGCTATGGGAAGCAATAGATAAGTCTCATAAATGATTTTATGCAGGGGGAAGAAAACTTCTTGAAATGAAGTTGGCTTTTTCGCAAAGCGAAAAAGCAGAAGAAGGGGCGAATGCCCCTTCTTCCTTTTCCCCTGCACCCCTCTTTCAAGAACTTTTACTACTTTTTTTGAAAAAGCAAACGAAAACAACTGTTTTAGGGATAGCTTGAGATGAACACTATTTAGTCCGCTTTTGGAAGGGTGTGGGAAACCTTTCTACAAAAAGGTCCCCCACAAAAAAGCTCATAGATATTTGTCGGAGAAAACTTTTTGAAATTTGAAAAAAGTATTCTTTCCCCTGCCTCAACATTTTTCAAAAACTTTTATGACAGGTTTTTCTAAAAATCGTCGTCCAAGCTATGACAGCGTGCCGTAGGCTTCCAAGCAACAAATTCACGCACCGCGCTCGTGCGCTGGCGGCGCGTCCATCGTCCGACGCAGACACGACGCTTGGACGGCGATATCGCCCCGTCGCGTGCCGCAGGCTCCCCCGCCAAACCTGCGCACGCCACATCCCACCTCATCTCCCTTGACTGCCTATATTATACCACAAAATTTGAAATTTGTCAAGTATTTTTCACAAATTTATGTATTATTTCTTTTTGCGTCACCGATAGCCCGTGTCCAACGCTGGTTTCTCCGCTCACTGCGGTTCAATGTGCAGTCTGTACCTACCGGCAGCTACCTTTGACCATCTGACGTGGTGACGTCTTTCACACCAACAAATTGGTTTTTGACAAGGGGGACTTTCTCGCAAGAAAGTCCCCCTTGTCGAACCCGAAAGAGGCTCCCGTGCGCCGTCGATGTGATTGAATCTGCGGCAAGAGAGGCAACAGGGCGCAGACCGCGTTATCGCTTCCTGCGAACAGCTCCCTCGCGGCGGGTCGAGTGCGCCGACCAGACGTCGTGTCTGCGTCCAGCCGTGTCGCGCCGAACAGCGCACGAGCATTGTGCGCGTAGGCGAAGCCGGGAAGCCTACGGCGCGATGCCCGTTTGAAACATAGAATATAATTATAAAATGCTTCATGCATGTCACGCACGGGAACAAAACGCCTCGGTTTAACGTCTAAATTACAAACGCAAAACCGAGGAGGTACACGGATAATGAAAAAATTCACCATCATCGCGTTGCTCGCGGCGGCGTTCATGCTCACGTCATGCACCGCTCCAAAAGACATTTTTCCCAAAGACATTTACTGTCACGGCGATACGGACGTCGCCGCAACAACGGGCGTCATCTATTGCGGCGGCGATACGAGTGCCGTCACAATAGACGCATGCACATCGTCGGTGCATGTCTCGCACGCACTGATGGGACAGTTCACCGAGTTCGACGTCGGCGGCGGTGCAGTCGACGCCCTTATGGAATGGTATAGCGGTCTGTCGCTCGAGCACGTCGCGTTTGACGAGGGTAAGTCACCCGGCGACGAAGACGGCGGCGAATCGTTTTTGTTCAAGTCCGGGGACGGATCGTTTCCCGAGTTTTCCTACATCATTTCCGGTCCCGAGAGACATTACGTCACGAAGGGCGGCGAGTGGTACCGCGTGAAAGATCCGTCGCGACCGCCCGTCGGAGATACGAAATAAAATTTGATAACAAATTTGAAAAAACCTCTTGACAAAATTCCTCTCGCGTCGTATTATGATAGCAGAACGATTGAATGAATGTTCAATTGTTTGAATCTAAAGTACAACTGCGAGGGATACGACCATGAAAAAGACATACGATATCGACGTTGACTGCGCGAACTGCGCCGCAAAGATGGAGGACGCCGCGAAAAAGACCGACGGCGTCGCGTCCGCCAACGTAAACTTTATGACGCTGAAAATGACGGTCGAATTTGACGAGGACGCAGACCGCGACGCCGTGATGCGCGCGGTGCGCAAAAACTGCAAGCGCGTCGAGCGCGGCTGCGAGGTCTACATATGAGCAAAAAGCAAAAAAGCGCGCTTTTCCGCATCATCGCTGCGGCGATAGTGACAGTCGTCCTCATCGCCGTCCCCGCCGTGCCCGAGAGCGGGATCTTGCGTCTCTGCCTTTTCCTCATTCCTTATCTGATAGTCGGCTATGACATCATCATCGGCGCGGTCGAGGGCATAATACATCTTCAGCCGTTCGACGAGTGCTTTTTGATGGCTGTCGCGACAGTCGGCGCTTTCGCGCTCGGCGAGTATACGGAGGGCGTCGCCGTCATGCTGTTTTACCAGACGGGCGAGCTGTTCCAGTCGATAGCGGTCGGCAAGAGCCGCCGCTCGATAGGCGCGCTGATGGACATTCGTCCCGACTATGCAAACATCGAGCGCGATGACGGGACCGTTGAGCGCGTCGACCCCGACGAGGTCGCTGTCGGCTCGACGATAGTCGTGAACCCGGGCGAAAAGATACCGATAGACGGCGTTATAATACGCGGCAAGACGACGCTTGACACGCGGGCGCTGA
The DNA here is from genome assembly GCA_947624945.1 of uncultured Clostridia bacterium. Classification (GTDB taxonomy): domain Bacteria; phylum Bacillota; class Clostridia; order Oscillospirales; family CAG-272; genus DTU064. The sequence goes on from CANQMJ010000034.1 coordinate 5,249, forward strand.
CGGGCGAGTCGGTCCCCCGTCCCGCCGACGTCGGCGACGAGGTCAAGGGCGGCTGCATAAACGTGTCCGGCGTCATCGCCGTCCGCACCGAGAAGGAATTCGGCGAGTCGACGGCGTCTAAGATACTCGAACTGCTCGAAGGCGCGAGCTCGAAAAAGTCGCGCTCCGAGGATTTCATCACCAAGTTCGCGCGCATATACACGCCCGCCGTCTGCGCGGCGGCTCTGCTGCTCGCCGTCGTCCCGCCGACGGTGATAATATTGACGGGCGGCGGAAACGTCTACGCCGACTGGGTCTACCGCGCGCTGTCGTTTCTCGTCATAAGCTGTCCGTGCGCGCTCGTCGTGTCGATACCGCTGACGTTCTTCGCCGGGATCGGCGGCGCGGGCTCGCTCGGCATCCTCATAAAAGGCTCAAACTACGTCGAGACGCTGTCGCAGATAAAGACAGTCGTATTTGACAAAACGGGAACGATGACGAAGGGCACGTTCGCCGTCGAGGGCATACACTATCCCGCAATCGCGGAGTCGCGCATACTTGAGCTTGCCGCACACGCGGAAGCGTTCTCGTCGCACCCGGTCGCGCGCAGTCTGTGCGAAGCATACAGGCGAAAGATAGACAAATCGCGCGTCTCCGACGTGTCGGAGGAGGGCGGTCACGGCGTTGTCGCCACCGTCGACGGCGTAAGAGTCGCCGTCGGCAACTCGAAGCTGATGAATGAGCTCGGCATCGAATACCGCCCGTGCTCGCATGTCGGCACCGTCGTTCACGTTGCGTTCGACGGCGAATATGTCGGTCACATCCTCATCGCGGACGAGATAAAGCCGGAGGCGGCGGAGGCTGTGCGCTCCCTGCGCGGCGCGCATGTGTCGCACCTCGTCATGCTGACCGGCGACGTCGAGTCTGTCGGCCGCGACGTCGCGTCAAAGATAGGCGTCGACGACGTGCGCTGCGGACTTCTCCCCGACGGCAAGGTCGAGGCTGTAGAGGAGCTTATAAAGAACGCGGGCAAAAATGAAAAACTGGCGTTCGTCGGCGACGGCATCAACGACGCTCCCGTGCTCGCGCTCGCAGATGTGGGAATCGCGATGGGCGCGCTCGGCTCCGACGCCGCTATCGAGGCCGCCGACGTCGTTTTGATGGACGACGACCCGCGCCGCGTCGCCGACGCGATATCGCATTCGCGGACGTGCATGTCGATAGTCCGCGCCAACATCGCGCTCGCCATCGGCGTGAAGCTGTTATGCCTCGTTCTCGTCGCGCTGCGGCTCGTCGGCATGTGGGCAGCGATATTCGCCGACGTCGGCGTGATGGTACTTGCCGTATGCAACGCGATACGCGCGCTGTTCGTGGGCAAATACAAGCGGACAAAACCGACTGTGTAAAACGATCCGATAAAAAAGTAATAAAAACTTTTGAACAAGGGGTGCGGGTGGAAACGGAAAAAGGGGCATACGCCCCTTTTTCTGCTTTTCCGTTTACGGAAAAGCCAACTTCCTCATGAAAAGTTCTTCCCCCGCTTAAAATTATTCTTCCAAATGCTCCATGCCCTGACTGATTATCGTTCTGACGTGATCGTCGGCGAGCGAATAAAACATCGACTTACCCGAGCGGCGCGAGCGCACGAGCTTGTTCCGCTTCAAAATCGCCAGCTGATGCGACACGGCGGAGTCCGTCATCGACAGCGCGGCGGCGAGGTCGCACACGCACACCTCCGCTTCAAACAGAACGAACAGTATGCGGATGCGCGTCGAGTCGCCGAATATTTTGAACAGCTCCGCGAGGTCGTAGAGCGAGTCCTCGTCGGGCAGCTTTTCGTTGACGATGCGCAAGAGGTCGTCGTGTATCTCCGTCGCCTCGCAACGCTCGTTTTCGTAGTTGTCGTTATTGTTCATATCAGCGTTTACTTGCAGTACGCGATGAATCTGTCGGCGATGTGCGCGTCGTCCGCTGTCGAGGCGAAGAACACGATGCGGTACGCGTACGTGAGCGATGTCCCCGCCGGTATCGTGAGCCCGCCGCGGAAGTAGAGATTGTTCGCCGCGAACAGACCGTAGTCGCGAATGTGCCACGTCGTCGGATAGCGCTCGTTTTTCGGGTCGTCGAATACGGCGACACCTACATCGTGACCCGACAGCCTGCCGCCGTAAACGCACCAGTTCGCGGCGCGTCCCCAGCACTCCGCCTCGCCGCGTCCGCCGTACGAGTTGGCGATGTAGCCGCCGCGCTCGGCTCTGAGCGGGTCCGCCATTCGCACGCCGAGGGGTCCCGCCTCCTTCGTTTTGCCGAATATGACGTCGCCGTACGATGCTGTATACGTTATCGACACGTCGATATAGCGGCAGCCTTCCGGCTGCGCGTAAAATTTATACGTTGCGACAGCGTCCGCCATCGGCGCGCCGTCGTGCGCGCACCACGTCGTTTTCGCGTCGAACGACGCGTATGCGGCAGTTTCGACGACGTTTTCGATACCGCCGTGGTGCTGTATGCCGCAGTTCTCGGGCTCGTTCCAGAAGTCGACGTGCTCGCCCGCGCCCGCGACGGTCACGTCGCCGACGCCGAAGAATACGGAGCGGTGATGCGGATGCTCCTTCGTTTCGAAGTCGAGGCGCGTATACGACTCGCCGAACGGCGTCATTATCGGTCCGAGGTACGGCTTTGCGAGCTTTTCGTCGTAGACGTACGACGCAAATACGCTGCCGCCGACAGTTATGTCGAAGCGGTCGCCCGCGCCCGTGTAGCCTATTTTGACGTCGTTTTCGTTTGACGGCAGCGTGTCGGGCTCGAATTCGTACCCGCCCGCTGGAACGGTCAGTATCGCCGTCACACCCCCGTCCTCAAACGACGCCGGATAAAGCTTGCCGTCCGTGCCTCGCAGCGCGTTGTATGGGCCGCTCACGTCGGTCTTGACTGTCACGGGCTCCGCGTGAAGGTCGCGGAGCGTCTTATACCTGATGCTCATTTTTGTTCCCCCTTAAAAATCAAAAATGTTTGTTCATAAATTCGTATGCGAGCTTTACCTCGCGCTCAAAGTCGGTAAATCCGCACTCGACGGAGACGCGTCCAGCGTACGGCGTTTTCCCGAGCGCTTCCGCGAACGCGGCGAGGTATTCGCCGCCGTGCGCGCCCGGATATACGCGGTCGGGCGCTTCCGACACGTGTATGTGTGCGGGCATTGTATCCATAGATATGAGCGTGTCCGCGCTCTCGCCGCCGCACGCCATGTGGAACGCGTCGGCGAGGTATGCGATCTTGTCGCTGCCGACTGCCTTCGCCATCGCAGCGCCCGTCGCAACGTCGTTTATCGCGTTGCATTCGAGCGCACGGAGCGGCTCGATCGCGACGGTGACGCCGTATTTTTCCGCGGTCTGCGCGCACATGTGAAGAAAGCGCACGATGTATTCGCGTCCGCACGCCGTCGTCATACCGTCCGGTATGCGGCGTGCTCCGCCCGAGCCGAACACTACGACTCTGACGCCGAGCTTCGCCATGCGGCGCATCGACTCCTCGACGTAGCGATAAAGCGGACCGTCCGCGTCGCACGCGCCGTCGGCGACGATTTTATACGTCGGCGGTATGAAGCTGTTGCACGCCTCGATCGGCAGCTTTTCGGAAACGGCGCGTTCGAGCTGCGTCTCCGTCAGCCCCATTATGACGCCGACGCCCGCCTCCGCGTAGTCGAAGCCCGCGCCGATTATCGCGCCGCACCCCCATTCGAGCGACGCGAGCGCGTCTGCCGCTATCCCCGCTTCGCCCTCGGGCATGAACGACGCGCCGGGAACGCAGCAGCCTATCCTGTATCTTGACATATTTTCACCTCAAAATATGTATTCCACGGTGATATTTTACCACAGTACAGTCTCTTGCGCAATCGTTTTTGAGCGATTTTGCGCGCAATCGTTTACAAAAAAGAGGCGCGACAAACTGTCACGCCTCTTTTTGCGTCCGTTTCTTATCTGTGAGCTATCGCGTCCCATATCTTGCGCACGAGCGATATTATACCGTAGCAGACTATCGCACCGACGCTCGCCGCCGATTCCGCACCGAACACAGTGACGATCAGAGACGAAACGACGAACGCCGTCTGTCCGACGCCCGCGCCGGGTGCCGCCGCGCTTTCGGACACCGTGTAGATGATCTCGGCGACGATAAATCCGACGAGCGCCAAAATGAACGGCATGAACACGAGTATCGGACGCTCGACCGTCATCCAGAGTATGACCTGTATCACGAGCGCATAAATGAATATAACGACAGGCATATTGATAAAACCGCCCAAAAACAACATCGCCGCAGACGGTATGACCGAAAACAGTGCGGCTATTATGAGCGCGGACAGCGCCGGATGTCTGTCGGTATAATAATTGAGCATATATCGTCACCGCCGAATCTGACATTTTACATTGTTTTCGTTCATTTTATCACACAGCGTCGTCATATGTCAACAAAAAAGCGATGATTCCGCGCATATCCGCGCCGGTCAAATCGTTTTCGCTCATATTCGATACGCATCCCTTCTCTTCCGTTTACGGCGATTTTTTTCGCGTTCAACTTTTGCTGTTTCAACCAAATCGACGCGGAAATGTTTGTGGAAATTTTTGGAAGATAGAATATTGCTATTTATGGAAGAATGTGGTATCATATTTTCACAGCCAAAACGAAGGACGGAGATAAATGAAATGGAACAGAATAAAAAAATACTGATCGCGGACGAAAACGGCGATTCGAGAAAGAAATGCAGGGACGCGCTCACGAGAGCCGGATATCATAACGTAGACGAAGCCTACAACGGCGAGGATGCGCTGATGAAGATCAGCCGCATGCACCCTGACGTCGTCATAGCGGACATATGGCTGTCGAAGCTCGACGGCATAGGACTTTTGCGAAGCTGCCGCACGATGAATTTCGGTCAGGACAAGCGCCCCGTGTTCATCATACTGTCGCTCGTGTCGAATCAGAACATACTGCTCGACGCGATGAACGCAGGCGCGTCGCTTTGTCTGCTCAAACCGCTCGACTACGGCAGTCTCGTCAGCCATATAGAAGCGCTCACCGGCGATACCGCGTCGCCGCAGCAAGCGCCCGAAAACGCCGCCGCGCCCGACATCGAGACACAGGTCACAAAGATAATACATCAGATCGGCGTACCCGCGCACATAAAGGGATATCAATATCTGCGCACGGCGATACTCATGACGATAGCCGACAGCGACATCATCAACTCCGTGACGAAGGTGCTCTATCCGTCTGTGGCGAAGAAATACTCCACGACGACGTCGCGCGTCGAGCGCGCGATACGCCACGCGATAGAGGTCGCGTGGGACCGCGGCGACGTCGACACGCTCAATTCGTATTTCGGCTACACGATACAGAACTCGCGCGGCAAGCCGACGAACTCCGAATTCATTGCGATGATAGCGGACAATCTGCGACTTAAGTATAAAATGTATAACTGACGTCAAAATGAAATATTACGACCAAAAAAGAGAAGGCGCCGCCTTCTCTTTTTTGCGTCTTTATCCCGCGCTTTTTGCGGAATTAAAAAAATCAAGTTTCATGACGCGCGCCATTATCACATTTGACGAAATTTCGATACGGCGCGCGAAACATTGAAAATCCACTTGAAATATTTAGTTATAATAGGTATAATATTTTACAATGGGTCAAAATGGGACGGAGCGGTGCAAACTGCTGTGACGCCGCTTATTTCCTACATGAAACCGGAGGTTTGTTATGCAGAAAAAAGATTTCGAGACGGTTCTTGAAGCGCTGAAACACGCGCAGCACAAGACAACCGCCGCGATCAAAGACTTTCTTTCCGAGCTCGACGAAAAAAACGAACTGTCGGCGCTCAAAGGAAAGCGCCTGACCGCGAGAGCGCGGATCGCAGCGCTCTTTGATGAGGGCACGTTCGTTGAAACAGGCGCGTTCATAAAGCGCCGTCCGACGGAATTCGACCGTGACGCCGTTGCAGTCGACGACTTCGAAGGCGTCGTCACCGGTTACGGCGCCGTCGGCGGCAAGCTCATATTCGCGTTCGCCGAGGACTTTTACCGCTCTCACGGCGCTATGGGCGAGGCTCACGCGAAGAAGATATGCGCGCTCTACGACATGGCGATAAAGAACGGCGCGCCCGTCGTCGGCATATTCGACAGCTGCGGCGCATACGTGATGGAAGGCGTCACCGCCCTTTCGGGCTACGGGCGCGTCATGTCCGCCGTTTTCGCAGCGTCCGGCGTCGTGCCGCAGATCGCGGTGATCGCAGGCACATGCGCGGGCAGCTCGGCTGTGATCGCGTCCATGTTCGACTTCACGATCGTATCCGAGGCTGAGGGCAAATATTACGTCAACTCCGACAACAAAGAAACACCCGTCGCGTCGCTCACGGCAGAGGACGAAATTACCGCGATAGCCAAGACTAAGGAGCTTCTCTCTATCCTTCCCTCCAACAACTGCGAAGGCACCGTGCGCGTCGACGTGCCGTCGAGGCTCATCTGCGACCTCTCCTTCATCGAGGACGGCGGCTATACCGCCGGCAACGTCATGGGTGAGATCATCGACAGCAATTACTATCAGGCGCTGTCATGCGGCTACGGAGACGAGATCGTCGTGACGCTCGCCCCGATAGGCGGCATCGTATCGCTCGTCGTCGCATCAGACCCGAGCGTGAACGGCGGCGCTCTTACGCCCGCCGCTGCCCGCAAAGCCGCGCACTATATCTCGTTCGCCGACAGCTTCAATATCCCCGTTGTAACTCTCGTCGACACTGTCGGTCTTCCGACCGCCGACTGCGGCGACGCTCAGTATGCGTCCGAGCTTGCAAAGCTCGCAGCCGCTTACGCGTCCGCATCGTGCCCGAAGGTCACTGTCGTGACTGGTCAGGCATACGGCGCCGCATATACGGTGCTCGGCAGCAAGTCAGTCGGCGCCGACGTCGTGCTCGCACTGACGACGGCAAAGATCGGCGCTATGAATGCCGAGTCCGCAGTCGCGCTTCTGTGGGACGACAAATTCGCCGGTGCGAAAGACCCCGCAGAACGCCGCGCCGAACTCGTCTCCGAGTGGAACGCAACGCTCGGCTCCGCCGTCGAGGCAGCGTACAAGGGCGAGATCGACGACGTCATTCCCGAGGCTGAAACACGCGCCCGCATCGCGTCATGCCTCGAGATGCTCTCCATGAAGAACGCGGGCGAGGTCGGCAGACGCCACGCAAATCTCCCGCTTTGATCGAAAGGAGAATATATGTACAGATTTTTCCTTGACGCAAACCCCGACGGGCTTCGCGAGCTTACTACGGTAGGCGAAAAGCTCTCGACGGGATTTACCGTGATGGCGCTCGGTCTTGCGACTGTCTTCGCGGTGCTGGCGCTGCTCATGATCGTGCTGTATCTTTTCCGCATCATATTCTACCGCGAAAAGAAGCCCGAACCGAAAACAACGCCCGCTCCCGCGCCGAAGCACATCGAAGCGCCCGCGCCCGTGAAAGCGGAGCCGGAAGCACCTAAGTCCGACGACGGCGCGCTCATCGCGGCGATCTCGGCGGCTATTGCCGCATATACATCCGGCGACGAAGCGTTCGCCTCCGGCTTCAGAGTCGTATCATTCAGACGCGCGGAGCATGCCTCCCCGTGGAACAAATCCAAATAATCGAAAGGACAAAACTACATCATGAAAAAGTATAACGTAACGGTAAACGGCACAGTTTACGAAGTAGTCGTAGAAGAAGTCGGCGGCACGTCCGCTCCCGCAGCACCGACAGCGGCTCCTACAACCGCAGCGGCTCCTACACCCGCTCCCGCACAGACGTCGGCTCCCGCGCCCGCAGCTCCCGCGAAACCCGCGGCAGCGTCCGCTCCCGCAGGCTCGACCGAGGTCAAGGCTCCGATGCCCGGAACGATCCTCAAGGTCAACGTCAAGAACGGCGACGCAGTCAAGAAGGGCGCATGCCTCTGCGTGCTCGAAGCTATGAAGATGGAAAACGAGATACTCGCTCCCGTCGACGGCACCGTCGCGGCTGTCAGCGTATCGAACGGCGCATCCGTATCGACCGGCGACCTGCTCGTAGCCCTTTCGTAATCTTACGGTCATATAGGCTCAGTACAGTATTATGAAAGGAGTGTGACCACGACTTGGAATTTGTAACAAACTTTCTGAATGAAACGGGTTTTTCGAAGCTGATATCCGACCCCGAATTCTATAAAACGCTGATTATGTACGTGATCGTCGGCGTGCTGTTCTATCTCGGCGTCGTAAAGCAGTTCGAGCCGCTTCTGCTCATTCCTATCGCATTCGGTATGCTCCTTGCAAATCTGCCAGGCGCAAACCTCATGCACATGGAATTTTTCGTCAACCAGGACCCGAACCACACACTCGTTGACACGCTCAAGGAAGTCGTCAACGAGGGAGGTCTTGTCGATATCCTTTATCTCGGCGTCAAGCTCGGCATTTACCCGTCGCTCATCTTCATGGGCGTCGGCGCTATGACCGACTTCTCGCCCCTGATCTCGAACCCGATATCGCTGATGATGGGCGCGGGCGCGCAGTTCGGCGTGTTCTTCGCGTTCTTCGGCGCGCTGTTCCTCGGCTTTTTGCCGGCGGAAGCCGCAGCTATCGGCATTATCGGCGGCGCGGACGGACCGACGGCGATACTCGTCACAAAGACGCTCGCCCCTGCCCTTCTCGGCGCTATCGCGATCGCCGCGTACAGCTACATGGCGCTGATACCGTTTATCCAGCCGCCGTTCATGAAGCTCTTGACGACGAAGAAAGAGCGCGCGATAAAGATGTCGACGCTCCGTCCCGTCTCGAAGGTCGAGCTCGTCGTATTCCCGATAGTCGTTACTCTCGTTGTGACGATGGTCGTTCCCGACGCCGCTCCGCTGATCGGTTTCCTCATGCTCGGCAACCTCTTTAAGGTCACGGGCGTGACAGACCGTCTGTCCAAGACGACGCAGAACGAGCTCATAAACATCTGCACGATATTTCTCGGTGTCTCCGTCGGCGCGACGGCTAACGCCGCAGACTTCTTAAAGCCGCAGACGCTGTTCATCATCGCTCTCGGACTCATCGCGTTCTGCTTCTCGACCGTTGGCGGACTTCTGACGGGCAAGCTGCTCTGCTTCCTCACGCACGGCAAGATCAATCCGCTGATCGGTTCGGCGGGCGTTTCCGCAGTTCCTATGGCTGCACGTGTGTCGCAGACAGTCGGACAGAAGGAGGACCCCTCCAACTTCCTGCTCATGCACGCAATGGGACCCAACGTGGCGGGCGTTATCGGCTCCGCCGTCGCGGCAGGCGTATTGCTCTCGCTCTACGCTCTCTAATTCGCAGAAAGGATTTGATATAATATGGCAAAGGTAAAAATAACCGAAACCGTCCTGCGCGACTCGCATCAGTCTCTTATCGCGACGCGTATGACGACGGAAGAAATGCTGCCGATACTGCCCGAGCTGGACAAGGTCGGTTATAACGCGCTCGAAGCATGGGGCGGCGCTACGTTCGATGCGTGCCTGCGCTACCTCGACGAAGACCCGTGGGACAGACTGCGCAAGATCCGCGCGCAGGTCAAGAACACAAAGCTGCAAATGCTCTTCCGCGGACAGAATATCCTCGGCTACCGCCACTACGCCGACGACGTCGTCGAATACTTCGTGCAGAAGTCCATCGCAAACGGCATCGACATAATCCGCATATTCGACGCGCTCAACGATCCGCGCAACCTGAAAACTGCGATCGACGCGACGAAGAAGGAGGGCGGTCACGTTCAGGCGGCGATAAGCTACACGACGAGCCCCGTCCACAACAACGAATACTTCGCCAACTACGCGAAGGAGCTCGAGGAGATGGGCGCAGATTCGATCTGCATTAAGGACATGGCGGGACTTCTCCTTCCCTACGACGCATACGATCTCGTCAAGGCGATAAAGGGGCGTTGCTCGCTCCCAGTTGAGCTGCACACGCACTACACGTCGGGCGTCGCGTCCATGACGGTGCTCAAAGCCGTTGAAGCAGGCGTCGACATCGTAGACTGCGCGATCTCGCCTATGGCGCTCGGCACGTCCCAGCCGGCAACGGAGCCTATCGTCGCGGCGCTCGCGGGCACCGAGTACGACACGGGTCTTGATCTTAATCAGCTCGACAAGATCAACCGTTACTTCACGCCTCTGCGCGAGAAGTACCTCAAGTCGGGACTCATGGACCCGAAGGTCCTCAAGGTCAACGTGAACACGCTGCTTTATCAGATCCCGGGCGGCATGTACTCGAATCTGATCTCGCAGCTCAAAAACGCGGGCAAGTCCGAGCTTCTCAACGAAGTTCTCGAGGAAGTGCCGCGCGTGCGCGCCGACGCGGGTTATATCCCGCTCGTCACGCCGACGTCGCAAATTGTCGGTACGCAGGCAGTCATGAATGTTTTGACCGGCGAGCGTTACAAGATGTGCACGAACGAGTTCAAAGGCATCCTCAAGGGCGACTACGGCAAGACGCCGGCTCCCATCGACCCCGAGTTCCGCAAGTCCATCATCGGCGACGTCGAGCCGAAGACTTACCGTCCCGCCGACGATCTCGAGCCCGAACTCGACAAGCTCCGCGCCGAGATTCCGCAGTACATCGAGCAGGACGAGGACGTCCTCTCGTATGCGCTGTTCGGTCAGGTCGCAACGAAGTTCTTCGAGTCGCGCAAGGCAAAGAAGTACCACCTCGACGCCGACAACGCCGACAAAGAACTGAAGGTCCATCCGGTATAATTATTTTAAGTTAAATAAGTTTTAGTTGGGGGAAGGAAACTTTTTGAAAAAAGTTTCCTTCCCCCAAACCTCTTTCTTTCAAAAACTTTTATTAACAGGTCGCAGCGCCGCCGCATTTTTTCCTGTGTATGAGGAGTCGAAAAATCATTTGCCGACGGCTTTTCGCCATGCGAGGAGCGCTGCCGTTGCCGCGGCGGCGACGCCGAATGAGAAGAACAGCGCGAACGAACGGACGCTGCCGAAGACCGAAAGCTCCGCCGAGCGGAACAGAAGACCGAACCCCGAAAGCATCGCGGTCATGTCGATATATTTCGCACTGTCGACACCCAAATTAACGAGCACATACGGCAAAAGCGTCACCGCCGCCGCGAAGAACAGCGTCGGCGCAGTTTTTTTGAAGGCGAAGGATGCCGCCGCCGTTATACATGCTGTGGCAGCGCACGAGAGAAAGCGCAGCGCCGCTGCGGCTGCAAGACATTCGGCGACTGTCATATCGGCGTCGAGCGAGTTGTATCGGCTTATCGATACGACAGGCGCCGACAATATTTCCATGATGTGCGGCACTCGTGACAGAGAAACGGCGAAGTCTGCCAGCGTGAAAACGGCGGCGACTGCCAGTGATGTGGCGAGGACCGAGAGCACCTTCGCGCTGTATGATGCGCGTCTGCCGCGCCGCGTCGTCCTCAATATCGACGCGAAATCCCCGGACTGTGCTATAGCGGCGTAGTCCGGCGGGCAGACACGCGAAAATATGACGATGACAGCCGCAAGAAGGCAGACGTCAAATCCACGGCTTAAAATAGGCGTCAGGCGGTATTCGGACAAGTACCAACCGTTGATGCCGGTGCTTGACGCCAGCGCTTCAAGATACGCTGACTGCGCCGACGCGCGCTCGAGGGCGTCCCTATCCCGGACCGCCGCGTCGCTCTCGCTGAGATAGCTGCCGTATTCCTCCGCCGTTATCTCGCCGTAATAGTATTTGTCCGTCATCTCGTCGTAAGTTTCGCTGCTCGTCAGCCGTTTGTTTTCTTCGTATGCACGGGACAGCGCAGCCGCCTTTTCCGTCGTGTAAGCGCCGAGGAGATTTTCGTTCACATACGATTCATATTCGAGGATGCTGTCCGGCAGACGGACGTCATACGCGTCAAAATCGAGATATACCGAGCACAAAAGCAATATTATGACGAGCGCCGTGACGCCGGGCGTCAAGAGCTTGCGGCACTCCCACGCGAAAAGAGACGACGGATATCGTCTGCTCTTTTCCTTTGCCCGGACGGTGAGAGACGACCACTTGTCCCTGACGGCTCCGACGACGCCGCGTATCGGCGCTGCGCGCCGGACAGGGTCCGGGACCGCAAAGCCGCGTCTGCCGCCGATAAGCACCGCCGACAACGTGCACACCGCGAACACCGCGCCGTATATTATGACCGCCAAAATATCGACGGGGAAAAAGCGGCCCGCAAAATATACCTCGTCATGCGTGCCGACGATCTCATACGCCGACGATACGCAGAACAGATTCAGTCTGAACCAGCCGGAGCTCGAAACGAAATTGTTTGCGGCGACATTCGCTAGGATCACCCCCATCCCGGCAGCAAGCGAGACCGCGGGGGAAAAGAACAGCGCCGACACGAGCGCTATCGCGGAGGTGAACACAACTGCGGCAAGGATGCGGTAGAGAGACGAGACTGCGAAATATTCCCCCACCGTCCACGGATACGGGCAGTTCACGCATGAGACATAATGCGCGGGCGATGTCACGTCATTCGGACCGAACATCTGTATCGGAGCCTTGCCGGACGAAAATCCGTACAGCAGTCCGCATTCGACAGTCACGACCAAAATGAAAGAGGCGGCGGCGAGGACCGTCAATGTCATCAGCGCTCCGAGTTTAGCCGCCGACAGCTTTATCCTGCCGCCCGTCGTCGCGCGCAGTATCGGCAGTGTGCCGGACGTGCGCTCGCTGACAAATACCGACATGGCGGCAAGCGCCAGAAACAAAAACAGGAAAATATCGAGTTTGTCAAACAGGAAGAGCACGTCCCAGCCGCGCACGGGCTCGTCCGTGAACTCCACGTTCGACAGCGGCGCATAAAGCTCGTAGAAGCGGCGCTCATATTCATAGACGGGGGAATCCGCCTTGCCATGCGCCTCAAGGCGTTTCATCACACCGGACGCCACGTTCGTTATCCCGGTGACGCGCCTTACGTAGTCCTCGGCGCTTGCATTTATTTTGTCTATATACGCGACGATTATCTCGTCTGAGAGCGGCCGCCCGTCCGAATATTTGCTGCCGAGCCTGTATGTGTCGAATTTCTCGTCGATCCCGGCGAAATACGATGCGACCTCCTTTTCGTATTCCTCATCTGACATTCCCTCGTCTTTTTCGGGATAATTCGACTCCGCCTCCCAATAGTCGCGGACGTTTGCGACGATCGCCTCCGCGCGCTCCGGGTCCTCTTCTTTGAGACGGAGAAAATCCTCGTATGCGTCGAGCGCGTCTATCTTATCGGAGTAATAATCACGCCACTTTACCTCGCCGCGCGATACCGTCGTATTCGTGCCGTCGTGCACGAACAGGATGCAGCACGCGGCGAGCATCACGAAAAACGCTGCCCACAGATACCGCATACCGGCGAGCTTTTTCAGTTCATAATATAAAAGCCTCATGATCCCCCCGTCCCGTCCTCAAAAATGTAGAGGTAATAGTCCTCGAGCGACGGCGTCAAAACGACAGCGTCGTCACAGGGCGGGGTGTCCGCGACTATGCGCAGCCTTATCTCCCCGGTCGCCTCGTCACGGGCTATGTTTATGACCCTGTACTTTTCCTGCATTTCCGCGACCATATCCTCCGTGCAGGCGACGGAGAACACATGCCCCTCCATTTTTCTTGTGAGCTCATGCGGCGGCGCAAAGTCAACGATCACGCCCTTTTTGAGTATTATCACGTCGCGCGCGATGAACTCGATATCGGAGACGACGTGCGTTGCGATCAGAACGATCTTTGAAAGCGCCGTCCTCGATATGAAGTTGCGGATCGAGATGCGCTGCTTCGGGTCGAGTCCCGCCGTCGGCTCGTCGAGTATGAGCACCTCCGGGTCGCCGAGGACTGCCTGCGCCAGCGCGAGCCGCTGTTTCATGCCGCCGGAGAGCGCGCCTATCTTTCGGCGCGGAATCTCGTCGAGTCCGACGGATAAGAGGATCTGCGGTATCTGACGCTTTGCGTCCGCCTTCGGGATCTCTTTCAGCGACGCCATATAGTAAAGGAACTCTTCGACCGTGAAATTCGGGTAAAGCCCCGGATATTGCGGCATAAACCCGAGCTTTGACCGAAACGATGCGCCCATTTTGAATATGTCCGTCTCGTTTCCGTCCGCATCCGTATATGTGACGGCGCCCTCGTCTGCGGGCAGATTGTCGG
>CANQMJ010000035.1 GCA_947624945.1 uncultured Clostridia bacterium
CACCTCCTTAGGTCCGGCTGTGAGGTAGCTGATGAGTCCGAGCAGGGAATAGCTTTTTTTTATGAGCCGCGACAGTCCCGACTCGGCGATGCCGAGGTCGGAGAGAAACATTTCGCGGTCCCCGGCGTCGAGTCCCGCGATCTCCGCTTCGATCTCGGCGCATATCGGGATTATTTCCGCGCCCTCGGTCTTTGCGGCATCGGCGACTTTTTTGTAACCTTCGAGCGACTCGTATCCGCCGCCGACGGACGCTTCGTCGATATTGGCGGCGTATATGACCGGCTTCGCGGTGAGAAGCGATATGTCATCGATCACGGCGCGCTCGTCATCGGTAAACTCCATTGCGCGCACTGTCATGCCGTCGGAAAGCTGTGATGAGACGCGTTCGAGCAGAGCGACATCACTTTCGAGCAACTTGTTGCCTTTGGCCTGCTTGCGCGTGCGGTCGAGACGATGTTCGACAGTTTCAAGGTCTGCGAGCGTCATTTCGATGTTGATAGTCTCAAGGTCACGAAGCGGGTCAACGGAACCTTCGACATGGATTATGTCGTCGTTTTCAAAGCAGCGGACGACGTGTATTATCGCATCGCACTCACGTATATGCGACAGGAACTTGTTTCCGAGACCTTCGCCGTGCGATGCGCCTCTTACAAGTCCGGCGATATCGACGAATTCAATCGTTGCGGGGGTGTATAGTTCGGGATTATAAAGGGATGCGAGCCAGTCAAGGCGTTCGTCCGGAACAAGCACGACTCCGACGTTAGGTTCGATGGTGCAGAACGGATAGTTAGCAGATTCCGCGCCCGCCGATGTCAATGCGTTGAAAAGCGTGCTTTTGCCTACGTTAGGAAGTCCAACGATGCCGAGTTTCATATATGATCTCCTTACGGTTGTGTATGTTAATAGAGACGGATAATATTATAATGGAAAAAAGCGCCGTATGCAAGAGGAAACACGACTTTTTTCACATATATTTCACCAAAACGACTGCTTTTGCGACTTTACACAACGCTCTAAATATGATATAATCAACGTATATTAATTCTTTCGGAAAGTGAGCGTGTAAAAATGGAGCAGGTCGATTCCGGAAAAAAGATCCTCGTCGTAGACGACGACGTGAACATATGCGATTTATTGCGCCTCTACTTTGAAAATGAGGGATACGAAATAAAGACTGCAAACGACGGCGATGAAGGCGTCGCGCTTTTCCGCGATTACACGCCCGACCTTGTGCTGCTCGATATAATGCTGCCGAAAAAGGACGGCTGGCAGGTTTGCCGAGAGATACGCGAATCGTCAACGACGCCTGTAATAATGATAACGGCGAAAGGGGAAGTGTTCGACAAGGTGCTCGGACTCGAGCTCGGTGCCGACGACTTCGTTGTAAAACCGTTCGATATGAAGGAGCTTGCGGCACGTGTCAAGGCTGTGCTTCGCCGTTCGACTCATAATGCGGAGCAGCCGATGGAGAACGCCGTTCTCAAATTCGACAATCTCGAGATCAGCATCGACAAGTGCGAGGTAAAGCTGTGCGGAAAATACATTGACATGCCGCACAAAGAGCTTCAGCTTCTGTATTTCCTTGCGTCGAATGTGAACCGTGTTTTCACCCGCGACCAACTTCTCGACAAGGTATGGGGATTTGAATATCTCGGCGACTCGCGTACGGTGGACGTACACATAAAACGCCTGCGCGAACGTCTCGAAGGCGCGTCCGACAAGTGGTCGCTTAAAACTGTGTGGAGCGTGGGATACAAGTTCGAGTGCGTCTGATTCAGCGGACTTTCTTCCGCTTTGATGCGTTGTCGCGGTGTTTTATTTAACAAAATCAGCGAAAAGAGCGCTCGTGACGGGCGCTCTTTCGGTATATGAAAAAGGAGGTGCGTTATGTTCAGGTCTGTGTTTACAAAATATGTGACCGTCGTGATGCTGACTATCGTCGCAGGATTTGCGATACAGATATCTGTTATCTCGTCGCTGATCGGCAGTTATTCAGATAACTCACGCGAGATGTCGCTGTCGCGCGCCTCCGATGTTGTCGCCGAGCATATCACCGATGAATACGGCTCAACGGGATACACATCGTTTTCACAGTATGTAAACGGTTACAGCGACTCAATATCTGCAACAGTCAGACTGCTTCTTTCATACGCAAACGAAATATCAGTTGTTGTGACCGATTCGTCGGGGAAGGTAGTTTTGGCGATAGGCGACGACGTTGTGTCTGTGACAAGCGCGGCCGACCCCGCATATGTCGTCCGGGAAGATATAATGGAGTCGCTTGATTCGAGCGGCGAAGGCGTGATACGTCCTGCGTCCGGCGGCGAAGGCAGCGACTCAGGCGTATTCGAAAAAGCGCGGTACGTATGCGGAACTAAGGTCTTTCGGAAAGGCGAATTTGTCGGCGCCGTGTTTGCCTGTACGTCGTCATCGAGCTGGGACAGCCTGCTCGAGTCGCTTGTCAGCACGTCGATCCTTGCGAGCCTGTGGGTCATGCTCGGATCGCTTATCGCCGTATACTTCATAAGCGAGCGCGTCACGCGTCCTATCAAGAATATGAGCATAGCGGCAAAGCGGTTTGCGGCGGGCGATTTTGACGCGCGGGTCACCGTTACGGGAAACGACGAGGTCGCGGAGCTTGCCGTTGCGTTCAACAACATGGCGCAGACGCTGTCGCGCAACGAAGAAATGCGCCGCACATTTCTCGGCAACGTATCGCACGATATGCGTACGCCGATGACGACGATATCGGGCTTTGTCGACGGCATACTCGACGGTACAATACCGCCCGAACAGCACGAGCATTATCTCGGCATAGTCAGCGCCGAGACAAAGCGGCTGTCGAGACTTGTCAATTCGCTCCTCGACATAACGCGAATCGAATCGGGTGAGCGAAAATTCACTATGACGCGGTTCAACATTTGCGAAATGGCGCGGCGGATCCTTATCTCGATGGAGAAACGCATAGACGACGCAAGGCTGAATGTCGAGTTCAACTGTGATAGTGACGATATGTATGTCCGTTCTGACCACGACGCCGTATATCAGGCGCTGTACAATATATGCGACAATGCCGTCAAGTTCTCGCGAGAAGGCGGGCGGCTTCGTATAGGAATAACGCAGCGCACGAAAAAGGTGCGCGTCAGCGTGTACAATGAAGGGAAGGGCATAAGCGCGGAGGATCAGCCGTTTGTGTTCGACCGCTTCTATAAAAGCGACAAGAGCCGCGGCCTTGACAAATCGGGCGTCGGTCTCGGACTGTACATAACAAAAACAGTCATCGACGCCCTCGGAGGCGACGTGACTGTTCAAAGTGAACCCGGAAAATATTGCGAGTTCACGATAATACTTGATGCATATGCAGGCAAGGGGGACAATTCCTAAAGCGGAATCGTCCCCCTCTTTTTATTTTGTTTCGGCGGCGTCTCTCAGACGCTTGACCGCTGACGCTATGTCGGGATCGCCGAATACGGCGCTGCCCGTGACGATGACATTTGCACCGGCGGCGACGGCGTCGGCAATATTTGACGCGCGTATTCCACCGTCGACTTCAATTTTGTAGTTGCGGAGACCGCGTCTGTTCACCTCGTCACGCAATTTGCGCACCTTGACGAGAGTCTCAGGAAGTATATGCTGCCCGCCGAATCCCGGTTCGACTGTCATGACGAGTATCATATCAGCTTCGCGTATGTATGGATAGACAGATTCTATCGACGTGCCGGGCGACAATGATATCGACGGATGAACGCCGTGCGAACGTATCTTTTCAAGCGTTGATGCCGGGTCCTTAAGCCGTTCGATGTGGACGGTGAGAATATCTGCTCCCGATTCGCACGCGATATCTACATAGCGGTCTGGATCGTCTATCATCAAATGTACGTCAAGCGGTATACTGAAATGTGAACTGAGCGACTTTATGACAGGAAACCCGATGCTTATATTCGGTACGAACACGCCGTCCATGACATCGACGTGTATCATATTTGCGCCGCCGGCTTGTGCGGCTGCGACCTGATCTCCGAGTATAGCAAAATCGGACGCGAGTATTGACGGTGAAATATAGATCATATGCCACTCCTTTTCGTTCACAGGTCAATTTTTATATGATGTTGCTGCATTTTTTGATTGATAGCGTACAGCGCTCATGTTTATGCTGTCAGTGCCAACGATGTATTTGTAGATACGGTGTCGACTTTTGATGTGCGCCATATCATATTACGGGAAGACAAACCCACCGAACAAAAACTTGCGCGGTCCCGGCGGGATAGGAAGTTTATGTTGACGGACGTTGTGTGAAAAAGTCCCGATGCGCCGCGCTTTATATAGATTCGATGAGCGCGACCGCGTGAGCTGCGATACCTTCTTTAGCGCCGGTGAAGCCGAGTCCTTCCTCGGTCGTAGCCTTGACGTTGACACAGTCGACGTCTATGTGCATTACGTCCGCAAGGCGTTCGCGGATAGCGGATATGTGCGGCGACAGCTTTGGCGTCTGCGCGATCACAGTCGCGTCGACATTGCCGACTCGGTAGCCTTTGCACTCGATCATGCCGCACACCTCGGCTAAAAGCGTCATGCTGTCGGCTCCGCGGTAGCGCTCGTCATTATCGGGGAAATAATAACCTATATCGCGAAGCGATGCAGCGCCTAAAAGTGCGTCCATAATCGCGTGTGCGAGTACGTCCGCGTCGGAGTGACCGAGCAGTCCCGGGGACTCCTGTATGCGTATGCCGCCGAGTATGAGCGGACGCGACGCGTCGAAGCGGTGAACGTCGTAGCCGTGTCCGATACGAAACCTATTATTCATGTTTCACCTCTGCACCACTGCGCCGCTTCAGAATATCCTCCGCACATGCAATATCGCCGCGGTATGTGATTTTTATGTTGTCGCCGCCTACCTCGACGAGCTTGACCTGGAATCCTATGCGTTCGACCATAGAGCAGTCGTCGGTCGCTTCAAATTCAGCGTCGCGCGCAGTATACGCGGCGGCACGGTACATATCAGCCATAAACACCTGCGGTGTCGAGACGAGCCATACATAGTCGCGATCGAGAGTTTTCTCGATGAAGCCTTTTTCATCCGCATACTTGACCGTGTCGACGACGCGGTGCGCGGCTGTGGCTGCTCTGTTGTTCACTGCCTCACGGCACACGCGCTCAATCATTTCAGGAGTGATAAGACACCGTGCGGCGTCGTGTATCGCGACGAAATCAGCTTTGGGGTTCGTCGCCTCGACGCCTAACAGCGACGATTTTTGCCGCGTGTCGCCGCCTTTTACGATTTTCTTCACTTTCGCGGGCATAGTAGGCGCAATTTTGTCACGAATCTCGCGGAAGTTTTCACGAGGCAGTACAAGCACTATCTCGTCAATGAGCGGACATTTGTCAAACGCTTCAACGGAGCGCTCAAGCACGGTCTTACCCGATATCAAAGCAGTTGCTTTGCCGCCGCCGAATCGTACGGCATCGCCTGCAGCGAGAATGACCGCCGACGTTGTGGCGCGCTTTATCTTTGATATTCTGCCGAAACCGGAAAATTTGATTTTTATCATTTCTTGCCACGCGCCTCCCGCTGTGTATTCGTAACATATTCAGTATACCATAAATTCGCTCATTTGTCACTATAATATCCGTGAAATTTGTATATTTACTTGATATTCAATCGGCAGACGTGGTAAAATATACATGCCATCAATAATACGGAGGTAATATATGGAATATATCATCAATGACCGCGAGCCTAAAGCGTTGTTTCACTATTTTGAGGACATATGCGCGATACCGCACGGTTCCGGCAACGAGTCGGCGATAGCCGACTATATCGAAAACTTCGGCATAAAACACGGACTTTATGTTTATCGTGATGCAAACAACAACGTACTGCTTCGCCGTCCCGCATCAAAGGGCTATGAGGATCACGTGCCTGTTTTGGTGCAGGGACATATCGACATGGTGTGCGAGGCTGAGTCGTGGCGCAACATAGACTTTGCGCACGAGGGACTTGAGCTTCGTGTGAACGGCGATATGCTGACCGCAAACGGCACGACGCTTGGCGCCGATGACGGCGTTGCCGTCGCAATAATGCTTGCACTGCTCGGCGATGAAGATCTTTGCGCGCCGACGATAGAGTGTCTGTTCACGACAGAAGAGGAAACGGGACTGACCGGTGCGACTGTATTCGATTATTCTAAGCTGACGGCGCACCGAATGATAAATCTCGATACGGGCGGGGAAGTTGTTATAGTTTCGTGCGCCGGCGGCATGCGCACGCTTATATCAAACCGTGAGGCGACAGAGCCGTATCATGGCAATGCATTGTCCGTCACTGTTGACGGTCTCGCGGGCGGACATTCCGGTGCGGATATACATCTCGGCCGAGCGAACGCGAATCTGACGGCGCTTGCGCTTGTGAAGGCTGCGAAAGCTGTCACAAATACGCGCATCATATCGATGAAGGGTGGCAGCAAGGACAACGCGATACCTACACGATGCACTGTTGTTATCGGCGTTTGCGATGAGAATGCTGCTGTAAATGCGATAAACGATGCTTTCGCCGAACTGCGCACGAAAATTATCAAAGAAGATATGGGTGCAAATGTGAGCATTGAACATATTTCACATGACGGCAGCGCGGTGAACGCAGGATTCACGGAGCGGCTTATTGATTTTTCAAAACGTGTCCCGTGCGGCGTTATCTCGATGTGCGACGGTATAGACATGGTCGAGACATCGCAGAATTATGCCGTGATTGAAGTTGACGCAGACGGAACATTCAGACTGTGCCTGTCCGCTCGTTCGTCAGTCGACGATAAACTCGATGAAATGTCGACGATGCTGTCGACACTCGCACGTGAATACGGCTTTAATGCCGAGACAGGCTCGCGATATAACGGATGGGCGTATGATAAAAATTCGCATATACGCGATGCATATGTCGAAGTATACCGTGAACTGACGGGGCGTGAGATCCCGGTCACCGGCATACACGCGGGTCTTGAGTGCGGCATCATAAAACGTGCCGTGCCGGATATGGATATAATCGCGACAGGCGCGCGCACGCTCGGGGAGCACACGACAAAGGAAGCTCTCGATTTGAATTCGCTTGCGCTTGTATATAAAGCAGTTAAAGAGTTATGCGCACGCCTATAATCACTGTTTTAGGCAAATAAATAATACAAAATATAAAAGCATCTTCTTCACAGCAAACGCCATGAAAAAGATGCTTTTTTATACCCGTGTATAAATTCGAGCAAATCGAATATTATAGTCAGATGTCAATAAACAAAATAGCCTCGATTGCTGCGTGAAAAGACGAGCTTGTCGTGATATGTCTGCATCGACTTGTCGTTGATGTTATGTATATGTACCGGAACAGCACCTGCGGCAAGCGACAGATAGTCGCCGATAACTTCTTTTGATACGAGATTGCGTGGTTCGATCGTCAGGAGAAAATGAACAATTTTTGATTCGCTTTTTGACAGGCCGATCTTCGTTCCGTTGTAATATACCTGCGGCGGTTTGCCGAGCTCGCAAAAAAGCTCGTCGTCCTCTCCTACCGCGGGATCAAAGCGGTAATCCTCCTTGAATCTGCGAACTATCTCAGAACATGCAAACGAGTGATTGTTCGGATAAACCGTTGTGTTGTCATGTTTTTCAACATCGCCTTCGTTCCCAATATATATTATTGTCTGCGATTTGTCGTTGTTATTTTCCGCGAGCTTATAATAAAGGTCGGATGCACGTGCTGAATATTTCGGAGAATATATAATTACTATGTCGGCGGTTACTGTTTCGGCGGCGGTGTGAAACTCTGACAATAATGCATAGTGAACGTATACGCCTCTTGCTGAAAGGTCGTTGCGGAATGCTTCGACCTCGTTTTTGTCCTCAGATGTAAGTAATACATTTGGGTAGTTTCTTTTGAACTTGATCATGGTTACCTCTCGGATATTTTGATTGCGGATATTACTTTTGAAAACGTCAGTCTGTTTCTGACGTATGGAGAATAATACAAAGAAGTAGAAACAAATTTGTCATTGTCGGGGAGAGAAAGCTCGGACAGTGACACGGGAGCGCCGACTTTTGCAAGCATAGATTTGACAAAGTCGGGTGTGGGAAGTGAAGAAATAAGCTTTGTGAGAACTTCGCAATTTGCCGATAAAGACGTCCTGCCTAATTTTGCAAGTGCGGAAGATTGAACGCCGCTTGGCATATTTTCCTTTATTATGCCGTCGGTCAGGGAACCGTACACAGGCTCGACTATATCGCGCGAATATATTTTACTTATGTCTAAATCTATATCGTGCATGACAATATCTGCATTTGCCTTTATATGCGAAAGCATAAGTATCGTGCCGACACCGACTTTTTCACCGTGAAGTGCATCTGTCGGAGAATTTGCAACGTGCATTTCCCAAAAATGTGACATGTGATGCTCCGAACCGGATGCCGGTCTTGACGAACCCGCAAGCTGCATCGCGAGCCCGGAGAGTATGAGACCTTCCATAACAAGATCAACGAACTCGTCGCTGCCTTTATCTGCTCCTTCAATGACGCGGTCGAGCGCCGATTTCATAAGATTATATATATCGACATTCATCTTTTCGCCTGTGAGTATGTGTGAGAACTCCCAGTCGAACAGCGCCGTTATTTTGCCTATAACATCGCCTACACCCGAGGCGCAGAGTTTTGACGGTGCGCTTCTGTAGACAGACGGCTCTGCAAACAGCGCGACAGGAGACGTTGACGGATATGTCAGCTTCTGCCCGTGCATCGTCATGGCTGCAACGCCGGAAACGAATCCGTCGACGCTTGATGCTGTCGGATACGATATCATCTCAACGTGTATTTCATGTGCACAGAAACGCACTATATCGTGTATCGAGCCGGAACCGACAGCGATCATTATTGACGGAAGTCCGCTTTGTCTGATGAAAGATGAAAGCATCTCCGTATGTATCTCGTCGGCATGCGAATTGCCGGGCAAAACAAAAACACTGCATGAAAGCGAAGAAACTATCTTGTCCGCGTAGACAGACGTATTTGCATCGCAAATAACGAGCGCATGACGCGCGTTATAGCGCGACTTTACAAATGATACCAACAAATCGGTCGCACCGTCGGAACATTCGACGACGGAAGTCGTAAGCGGAATACCGCATGACGATGCAATCGAAAGCGCCTCTTTTATCATTTCATGTGCTCCTTTGCAATAATTTGCATATTTTGCGCCTATCTAACATATTGATATACAAAACAGAGATCCAAAAGGAGGATTTGTTATGTTTATCTATGCAGTACGCGGCAGTACGGTCAAATTCTTCGGTATTGTATTTGCCGCAGTTCTGACGCTCGCGCTGCTTGTCGCGTTTATACCGTCCGGAGATAGTGCGACTGTACCCGCCTCGCAGGACGGCGTACAACAATCGCCGCAGATCATAGCGTCGCCGACTGCCGTCACGCCTTCGTCGCCAAATGTGGAAGAAGCGGCGAAAAACGTCAGCTTTGAAAAGGTCAAGACGAATGACGACAGAGTAGCGCTTATCGCGCGCTACGGATGGGAGGTAGAGGTGACGCCGGTCGAAGAGACCAAAGTCACGATACCTGCCGAATTTGACCGTGTAATGGAAAGTTACAACGAGATACAGCGTTCGCAGGGGTTCGATCTGTCAAAATACAGAAATCGCGAGATGATGCGGTACACGTATCGTATCACAAATTACCCGGACTACAGCGGCACTGTATATTGCAACCTCTTGATATACAAAAACCGCGTCGTTGCCGCCGATATCTGCTCGTCCGATGTGAACGGATTTATCGCCGGACTGACCGGGAAATCGAATGCATAACATCAGTTATTATAATATAATAAAAGAAAAAAATCAATATTATATTTGAGCGTGGTTGAATATTAGTGAAAATTGTATTATAATACAGGTGCGGGATGACCCCACGCCTGTATTTTTGACGAAAGCGTATCAAAAATTATTAGCGAATTGTGTCAATATATGGAGTTATTTATATATTTCCCGATCAAATAAAGGAGTTCCGTATGGAATACGATCTTGTAGCAACGTGCCTTTTCGGGCTCGAGCATTCTCTCGGCGAGGAGATAGACTGCATCGGGTGCAGACGACGTGAGACAATAGACGGCAGAGTTTACTTTACTGGCAAAGACGACGCGATCGCACAGATGAACATAAACACTCGCTTTGCCGAGCGTATACTTATTGAGGTGGGTTCGTTCGAGGCGTTGACGTTCAACGATCTATTTGAAGGAACGAAATCGCTTCCATGGGAGCGTTATATCGGGAAGACAGACAGTTTTCCAGTCAAGGGACACAGCATACAGAGCACGCTTTATTCAATACCCGACTGCCAGCGCATCATAAACAAAGCCGTCGCGGATAGGCTTATGGCGCGCCACCACGTAACGGCGCTGCCCGAAACGGGTGTGCGCTGTCAGATCGAATTTTTTATTTTCAAGGACCGTGCAACGCTGATGATAGACACGACAGGCTCGCCGCTTCACAAGCGCGGCTACCGCCCCGAATCAAACGACGCGCCGCTGCGCGAAACGCTTGCCGCCGAGCTCGTCAAAATCGCGCGTCCGCGCGAGGACGTGCTGTTTTGGGATCCGATGTGCGGCTCGGGTACGATAGCGATAGAGGCGGCTATGCGGATGAAAAATATAGCGCCGGGTGTCAGCCGCAGATTTGCCGCCGAACGTTTTCCGTATATCCCGCGTGAGACGTGGCGGCAGGCAAGAGAAAAAGCAAACGACTCTGTAATCGACACATCGTTTGAGGTATACGCATCCGATATAGATGAACGCTCGGTCGAGCTGACGCGCGAAAATGCGAAGCGCGCCGGTGTCGGGGATATAATTAATGCGTTCAGACGTGATGCGCTTGAAATAACGACCGAGGGGAGACGCGGAACGATAGTATGCAATCCGCCATACGGCGAGCGCATGATGACAGTATCCGAGGCGGAGGAGCTGTACCGCCGCATGGGAGAGCATTTCAGAACGCTTGACAACTGGCAGATATACATTATTTCGTCGCACGAGGACTTCGCGCGTCTTTACGGCGCTCGCCCCGATAAGGTAAAAAAGCTGTACAACGGCATGATACCGTGTTGGTACTACCAGTATTTCAAGCGCAACAACTCACATCGTTGATGTCATACGACATACAGATTTATGCCCCACGCGGGCAGTCCGCGCTCGCGGCGCAGGTAAAATCTGCGCCCGTGACACAGTTCGTCGACGAGTGCGGGGAGCTCGAGCAAGTCCTCAGTCCGATGATACACAGATACACACATAGCCGGATGGCACCGTTCTATTGTCGCTGATGCACCGTGCAGAGCGCGCGCCTCCGCGCCCTCGACGTCGAATTTAATATAGTCGATGTTGTCATGAGCTATATAGTCGACATCATCAAGCGCAAGAGCGTTGACGGTTACTTCGCGTGTTTTTGAATGCCCTCCGGCATCGGCAGAGCTGCCGCGTCCGGATGCGGCGGTGAATGTGAGCGTGTGCGACGCGTCCCATGCTGCCGCGTTATATGTGCGGATATACGGCATATCGACCGTATCGGCATACGCGCGCAGCTTTTTGTATGCGTGCGGTTCCGGCTCGAATGCGTATACGCGTTCGAGCTTTCTCATTTTGCATACTGCCTCGCGCACGGTGTCGCCCGTGTACGCGCCGAGGTCAACATATGAACGCACTGCATCGAAGTCAATGACACCGTATGCCGGGTCGTTGATCCCGCAGTCTAAAAGCGGTTTTATGCTGCCTGTCAGCTTATATTCGAGTATGCACGACAGCACACGCTGCGATTCGTCGTCGGCAAGACGTGCATAAAGAGCATTGAATTCATCAAAATGTGCGCGGTAGTATGTGCTGTCGAATATGACGTCTCCGAACGCTGGAACGTCGGGGCACATTAGCGTATGCTCCGATGCAATGCGGACGATATTGTCCGTCACGTCGGCACGCGACGTGCCGAATGCGAGCACAACTGTAAACGCGTCGTATTCACTGCATACGTCACCGTATGAGCGGACGCGGAAGCCGCGGAAATCGCGTTCGCGAACGAATCCGTCAGAGGCAAACACACCGGCGGCATGTATTTGATGACGCTCCATCTCGTCAAGAATTTTGTCGGCTCCGTTTCCTGTGCCGTATAAGAATATCGGCTCACGCACGGCAGCAAGCCGTTCCCATACGTCCGCAGTATCGGGCGAGGGCAGACCGTATGTCTCAGTCATTTATTTCGAAAAAGCGGGCGGCGTTGTCCCACAGCATCATTTCACGTTCGTCGTCAGTCATAGGAACTTTATCGAATAATTCCAGATACGACTCGGCATCGACGACGGGATAGTCAGTGCCGAACATGATGTTTTCGACGCCGAGCGCGTCATAAAGGCGGCGCGCGAGCTCGGGCGTCATCGCCCAGAACGAGCTTGACGAGTCGAAAATGACGTTTTCACGATGCGCAAGATATTCGATCGCCTCATCCCATGCGCGGTAACCGCCGAGGTGCGTCGCTATAACGCGCAGACGCGGAAACATATCGAGTACGTGAGCGAGCTTTTTCGGCTCGCTGTAACGGTACTCGGGACGGTCGTCGCCCATGTGGATGCAGAAGGGAAGACCGCGTGCGGAGAGGATCTCGTAAAGCTGATAAAGGCGCGCGTCGTCTATGTCGACACGCTGTATGTCGGGATGTATCTTCGCTCCTGTCAAGCCGGCGGATATTGCGAAATCGAGTTCTTCCTCAAAGTTTTCGGTGTCCTGATGAACGGCGGCGTAACCGAAGGCGCGGAATCCTTCTTTTCGAGCGCGCATCACATCTGCGGCGACAGCCTCGTTTACGTGGCGTACCTGACGTGCGTTCGTCGCGACGCCGAGGATAAGAAAGCCTTCGACGCCCGCATCGCGGCTCGACGCCATGAGGTCGTCTACGGTGCCTGCACGTTGGCAGATGAAGTTATAGAATTTGCCGAGGTTGTCCGTTGCCCTGACGGATAGAAGCTCGGGATATGTGTGCGTGTGCGCGTCAAAAATTCTGCTCATTTTACGTTCCTTCCGCGCCGTATCTATTGATATCGGCGCAAATTTATGTTAAACTAAGAAAAATTGCATTATTCAAAGGAGACTAATATTATGGACTGCTTATTCTGCCGTATCATAAGCGGCGAGATACCCTCGAACAAGGTATACGAGGACGACGACATTCTTGCTTTCCGCGATATCGCGCCTGAGGCGCCGTGTCACGTTTTGGTGATACCCAAAACGCACATCGAGTCAGTGGACGCTATAACGAGCGAAAACAGCGCGATCGTTTCCAAAATATTTGAGAAGATACCGTCCATCGCAAAGGCGGGAGGCGCCGGGAACGGTTACCGCGTTATAACGAACTGCGGCGAGGACGGCTGTCAGTCCGTTCATCATCTTCACTTTCACATTCTCGGCGGCACGAAGCTGCCGGAGCATGTGGTGTGATGCTGTGAGTCGGGGAGGAAAACTTTTGTAAAAAAGTTTTCCTCCCCTTTCTCTCATGCGTTTTTTTACTTTACAAAGCGTTTGAATCCTGTTTTACGAAAGCGTCATAAATCGCACGGAGAGCAGTCTCAAAGTCGGCTTCATCCACACCGACGATCACATTGAGCTCGCCGAGTCCCTGATCCATCATGCGGACGTTGACGTGCGCTGCGGCGACCGCGTCGAATATGCGCGACGCGACGCCAGGCTTGCCGACCATACCACGTCCGACGACGGCAATAAGCGCAAGACCGTCTTTTATTTCAAGATAATCGGGTTTTATCGAGCTGACGAGCGACTCGCGCAGTATATCGTATTTGCCCGTGAGCTCGTCTGAATGGACGATGACGGATATTGTGTCAATGCCTGACGGGATGTGATCGACGTTGATGCCGTTGAGGTCGAGGACTTCAAATATACGCCGCAGGAATCCGCGATGGTATGCCATGCGGTCTTTTTCAATGCGTATGACGGAGAAGTTCTTTCTTCCAGCGATGCCGGTGATAATGTGCTCGTTGTCGACACAGTCCGTGCCGGAAACTATCATCGTACCGGGATTGTCCGGCTCGTTTGTGTTGCGTATGTTGATCGGTATGCCGGCCGAACGCACGGGGAAGACGCTGTCCTCATGCAGGACTCCCGCGCCCATGTAGGAAAGCTCGCGCAGCTCGCGGTAGGTGACTGTCTTTATGGGCAGCGGAGAGGGGATCAACCTCGGGTCCGCCATGAGAAAACCTGAGACGTCGGTCCAGTTCTCGTATATGTCTGCGTCTGCGGCGCGCGCGACTATTGCGCCCGTTATATCGGAGCCGCCGCGTGAAAATGTCTTGATCGTGCCGTTCGGCATCACGCCGTAGAATCCGGGTATCACAGCGTAATCATGACCGCGCAAAACGGAGGCGAAGTTGGGATACGTCTGCACATCGTCGAAGCTGCCGTCGTCACGGAAGAACACGACGTCGGCGGCGTCGATAAAGTCAAAGCCAAGATATGCGGCAAGTATTTTCGCCGCTAAGTACTCGCCGCGCGACGCAGCATAGTCGCGTCCCGCACCGTGCATCAGTGCCGATATTATTTCCTCATAATCGGGGGAAAGATCGATGTCGAGTCCGAGTCCGTCAACGATCGCTTCAAATCGGGCGCAAATGCCCGCGAAAAACGCGCTGAAATCGAGTCCTGCCGCCGCCATATCATAGCATGCGTAGAGCATGTCTGTCACTTTTGTGTCCTCGCCGAACCGTTTGCCCGGCGCCGACGCGACGACAAAGCGGCGCGTAGGGTCGCTTTTTACTATGTCATAAACTTTGCGGAATTGCCCCGCGTCGGCAAGGGAAGTGCCGCCGAATTTAACTGCCTTTACCTGCACAACTGCCACCTCGTGGAAATCGTAGTTCCTTATATTATATGTGATAACTCGGTTTCTGTCAATTCATGTTTTGTGAAAAAATATTCGGTTTGCGGGCGCTTTTTCGTGCGATTGCGACATATTCAAATGAACGTAACGATACGGAAAAGCACGTTATATATTATACGGTTTGCGTGTAAATTTTTCTTACATTAGGACTTGACAACAGAATAATTGTGTGATATTATATTTGAGCGTGCGAAACGCTCCTTCCTGCGGGTGTAGTACAATGGTTAGTACGCCAGCCTTCCAAGCTGGATACGTGGGTTCGATTCCCATCACCCGCTTATGTACCTGTAGCTCAGCAGGATAGAGCAACTGCCTTCTAAGCAGTAGGTCGCGGGTTCGAGTCCCTCCAGGTACGAATATGGTGGATGTAGCTCAGTTGGTTAGAGCGTCAGGTTGTGGCCCTGAAGGCCGTGGGTTCGAGTCCCATCATTCACCCGCAAATCGCAGTACACGAAAGTGTACTGCGATTTTTCAGTTGACACCGAATTTCTGTTGTGATATTCTTATTATGACAAAATGACCACGGAGTCGACGTATTATGTCAAAACGCTTTTGTATATTACTATGCATATTACTATTGGCAGTATTACTGCTCGTCTTTTTATCGTGCGGCGTCAACGCCGATCAGCACGGGACGAGCGAATTTGACGCGGCGTCAGGCGCAGTCGCTATGATATGCGAAAAGACGGGACTTGACGGTGATACAGCTTCTGAGTTATACAGACTTGTTGTCGAATCGGGACTTGTCGGCGAGCTGAAATATGTCACAGTCTGGACTGATGCGGAGAGCGGAGAACCGTATTACCGTCTGCGTACAAACGACGGCAAGCGCGAGGTCTATATCGATGGCGGCGTAGTGATACGTATTACCGACGGCGATATCGTATATTTCGATAAAGACGCTGACGCCGAAGCATCGCCGAATACATCAAGCGAACAGACGTCTACCGCCGAAAGTGTGACTGTCGTAGACGCAACAAGCGATACAGAGTCTGAAGCACCGTCAACGGAGACTGAAGCGGAAACATCACCGACAGAGTCATACACTGTAACTGAAACCGAACAAACGACGGTTCCGCATGAAACAGAGGCCGAATCACCTCAAACCACTCCGCCCGTTACGCATACATATGTGCTCAATAATAATTCAAAGAAATTTCATTTGCCGACGTGCAGTTCCGTAAAACAGATCAAAGATAAAAACAGGGAAGAATACACCGGCGACCGTGAAACGCTTATAGCGCGCGGATACTCGCCGTGCAAACGATGCAATCCGTAGTTGAATCGGGCTTGATTTTCAAGCCCGATTCTTTATAGTCAGCATCATATTTTCACTTTTTTGAAATTCATATTGCGTTTTTCTGACTTCGACGATATGGCTTTTTTCAAAATATGAGATCACGTCGTTTGCCATTGACGACTCTTTGCCGTCGAGATCGACGATCGGAAAGACACTGATCTCACGGTATACACGGAGCATCTCCGTCATTGCGGCAATATGAAAATCATAGCCTAATGACATGTACATTAAAAGAAAATGTGAGCTTAGACCTATATCAAACGTATTTTCATCATACGGCAGTTTTTCGGGAAGCTCATACGGAATATATCTTCCTTCGCGCCTGCCAAAGTCGTAATCTTCGAGAAACTGTTCCGTTGCCGACATTCTGACATGTTCGAGTTCATCAAGACTTTTGATTTTCGTCCACACATAATTATCAACATTTTCTGCCATCTGTTTCATGACTATGGCTCGCACTTCGTTTATTCGTTCACGGAGTTGTTCACGCGTGAATATGTAAATCGGGTCAAACGATATCACCGAACACCCCATGCGCGTTGCCTCACAGTTAAAGCTCGCGGGACCGTCGCCGAAGCCTGCTATTTTCTTTTTCATGTCAGCATCATCGAGCATGAACATTGTTCTGTATTCATCTAAATTGCGTCCCCACGGAACGACGCTGTCAAGCTTGAAAGACATTTTGTTTCTCCTGCTATCTTACCGTTTTGTATGATTCTGCCTGTATACTTCAAACGCAAGTATCGCCGCCGACGACTGCGCCGACAGCGCGGCGGGGAAGTCGCGACCGTAGTCAATGCGTACGGTGAAGTCGACGTGTGTCATCAGTTTTTTCGATATGCCGCGAAGTTCGCCGCCGACTATCATGAATATAGGCGTCGTCAGAGACGCGTTATACATCGATACAGCGTTTTCCTTTGACGATGCGACTATCTTGTACCCGCGCGAGAGAAACGTCTCTATTGCGGCTTCAGGCTCGTCCTCGTACATGTTAATAAGCTCCGACGCTCCGGCGGATGAACGACAGACGATACCGGCTGCGCTCATCCAGCTTCGCGGCGGCAGTACGATTCCGTCGGCGCCTGCGGCGTATACGGAGCGCACGGCGGAACCGAAGTTGTACGGATCCTCTATGCCGTCGAGCATAATATAGAAGCCGTTGTCGGCAATATTTGACGCGTCAGGCGCAGATATAGTCCTTTCGCCGCACAGCGCTACAAAGCCTCCGTGCGACTTGCCGAGCGTCAGCTCAGATATGTGCTCGCTCGTCGTCGGAGTGAGCGTGAATCCGTGCTGCGGCGCGATACGCGACAGCCACGATATTTCGCGAAATATTTTGCTTTTGCGCGACTCATCGTACAATATCTCGTTAATAGGTCGGTCGGATATTCCTTCGTCGCGCGCTTTGATTATCGCGCGTATGGAGGTCAAGCCCTCGAATACGTTTGACGGAAGATACTTTACCGCTTCGTTTTTCATGTAGTTGTCCTTTCATATATAGGTCCGCGCGCTCATATGATATGTTCGGAAGCACCGAATACGAAAGAGGAAAAGGCACGGTGAGAGCGGCTAAAATGAACATAGCGTTGAGCGGCAGGGACAGGGAAGAGCTTATAGGCGAATACATAATCGAACATTCGGCAACAGTCAGAAGCGCGGCGGCGCATTTCGGTGTATCGAAGTCGACGGTACATAAGGACGTGTCCGTAAGGCTCCGAGAGACAGACCACGAGCTGTATGTGCGCGTCAAGGCAGTGCTTGACAGGAACAAAGCTGAACGCCATATTCGCGGCGGTGAGGCGACGCGTCGTAAATACTTGATACAGCGTCAGTCATTCAAGAATGCGGTTGTGAGCAAGCGCGAACTGTCCTAAGCTGCCATAGCGCGAATCAGTGCACACTGTTTGCGATAAATATTTTGTATAATTCTCGGAAGCATAGACGGCTGAATCGAATTTTGTGCCGCTGCCGAATACGACTGATTTATTTTGTATAATCAGCTTTCGCACAAAGCGTCTTACTTCGGACGAGTACAGGCTTGACATATCTATCTGATAGACGGCTCGCGGAATGGCAAGTAATGAGTTTGCGGAGCGGTCGGGCACGGTTCTGACTGCGCGTTCCGCATTGATTATTACGGGTATCAGGTTTCGTCGGTATATTATCCCGTGTAGCTCTGCGGGGATCATGTCGCTGTCGGTGGTAGGCGGGATTCGCAGGAATATGTAGCGCTCGCCGCGAAGCTCGTACGATAAACGCGTCAGTGCGTCTATCTGCGAAATTTCATGCGCGACAGTCACAGCAGAAACGACACGTACGTAAACGTGAGAGTATGCGGAAATTTTAGATACGAGATTTGATATCTCGCGTCTGCGGTAGAGATACATCGAAGGCGACTCACCGTCATTAAAATCACACGCGAGTATGAGGCGCTTAACGTCGCGCGACGCATATGCGGTGAGTATCTCGCGAAAGTGTTCGCGGTCGCCGTCAAGCGATAAGTGCAAACGCGTGACGGCAAAGCAGTCGTTGAGCATACGGCGCCTCTGATTGGATAAATTCACATAAACATTATATTACAAGGCGCGTTTTTTTACAAGAACTGTATGCAGTAAAATGATATGACCCAGTAAAAAAGAGAAGTTCAGACTTTGGATATGGTATAATTAAGTCACCACA
>CANQMJ010000036.1 GCA_947624945.1 uncultured Clostridia bacterium
GGACGCAGAAAGACGGCGTGACACATCGTCACGCCGCCCTCTGCGGCAAAATAGTTACTTGTCACTATTAGCCCTTGATTTTGCTGCATTTTTTCGTTGCGGCAATTTGTGATAAGTTATAACAACTTGTGATATGTTGCACTGAGCCCCGACGCCTTGAAAACCATTTGCCGGAAACGGCGCGTGGGTTCGAATCCCACACTCTCCGAATATAAAAGGAGCGCACAGCGTCCCTTTCTATTTCGACGGCGATGGGTGAGAAAATACAGGAGTTCGATGGCAGATTGCCGTTTGCAATCTGCTTCACACATTACTCTCCGAAGATGAACGGTGTCAGAAATATCTCTGACACCGTTTTTGTCTTTTCTTCGATATATTCGACGATCTTCGTATCGAGTTGTTGCTCAACTCCACAGTCGCCGTCACCTTGAAATGCATCATATCGTAGAGTTCTGTCTCTATGTTTTCACCGAAGCGGTTGATGATGTTGCCCGTATATTTTGGTCATGCTTTTTTCACCATATGAATATATTTATATTTCAGGATGACCATATAGATTGATACGGCAAAACATCTTGGTTGCCGTTTATTATAAGCGGTATCGTAACTAACGCAAAAGCTATCAGAATTGCAAACTCCAGGATTTTACTTATTCTTTTATCGTGAATCGATTTAACAGCTAAAGGCGAATATAAAATAAGCAATGAGTTCATGTGCCAAGTGAGGCGTTGGCTCATCAAGGGCAAAACAGAACTCAATGACATAATTAACAGGCTTGTCAAAACGGCTGAATACATCAGCTTCAGCTCTTTGCTCTGCTTAACATTTTTATATTCATATGCGAGTATTATAAAAAAGCATAAGAAGATAAGTGTATACATCCAGTTGAAAGTACTGTCTACGTTTCTGAAAATGGAATTAAATGAAAAATAATCCGTATAAAATCCGAACCTCTGCAAAATTGGTAATATTAATCGCAAAACCGTATTTGAAAAGATTAATGTTCCGAAAAACATTACGGCACCAACCATAGGATTTATATCAACTAAGTACAGTAAAAACATAAATAGAAATACAATTACAGAACGATGAAACATGAACGCTATTGCAAAGATGACTGCGGCTTTCACCCATTCTTTTCTCTTTACATACGGAATTGCGAGCATGACTATGGCAGTAGATATATACTGCCTCATTCCATTCATAGCGATAAAATAATCTCTGCACAATACAAACATCAAAACACTGTATACCGGATTTACAGACTCTTTATATATTACGTAGAAATAGCAACCGCAAATTATAACTGCGGAAACAATAAATATAGAGTGATAGTCATTCGTAAAGTGATGCAAGAGATTGTTCAAAAACGCATATCCGACCTCAACGTGTTCGGAGCCATACAAAAAAATTTGTGAATAACTGAAGAAATCAGTTCCAACGCCATGTCTGAATGCCATTATCAACAATAACGGAAGTACAGATAATATGGCAAATATTTTTTTAGACATTCTTTTTGCTGATATTTCAAGCGAATCAGTATTTTCTATATGCGATGAAATATAGGCAAAAAGCACAGATATCAATGTGCCGGTAATATATACTATCATACTATCATCTCTTTTTTATTCGATATATCCATTCGAGCAAATAAGTTGCTCTTATCTTCAACAGCCAAATCTTTAAAAAATCTTTGAATCTCCATCGAGACGCTCTCATAGAAATAATACATAACCTATGCATTGGCTCTTTTGACAAAAACTCATAATAATGCGCCCACTTTTCACGATGAGAACACTTTGTGCATGTATTGCACACATATTTTTCAAGAATTTCAAAGCAAAGTCGCGCGGTAAACCACTTTTCTTCGTTTGAGCCTTGCCCATACTTCATTAATAAATTATCATAACAATTAAATATAATATCATATTCACCGTATATATTTTCTCGATAAATTCTCATTGCAGAATTTGATCTTACTATTCGATTATACAATGATTCATTAATATAAGCTAAAGACTCTATATGATTTAAATATTCATAGTTAAAAAAACAATCTTCATGTAGACTCACCTGCGTTGGAAAACTCAAGTTATTGTTTAATATTACAGATTTGCGATAAAGTCGGCAGATTGGGTTGCTTAAGGATTGCAAGCTACCATTAAAAAAAACTTTAGGAGCAATTTCACATATTATAATTGATCTATCATTATAATAAACACTGGAATTAAAACTCTGACGTCTATCACATGGCTTCCCATCACCAAATATATTTGTATATTCACATATAGTTAAATCCGCATTATATTTTACTTGCGCATCTGCTAATTTTTCTAAGTATTTTTCATCAATCCAGTCATCAGCATCTATAAATGAAATTAATTCTCCCTTTGCATTCTCTAGTCCGACATTTCGCGCAACCGACACTCCTGAATTTTTCTGATGATACACCGTAGCCCTATTATCCTTCTCTGCATACTCGTCGCATATCTTACCGCTGTTGTCTGTCGAGCCGTCGTCGACGAGAATGACCTCAAAGTTGTCATATGTCTGCGCAAGAACGGACTGTATGCACTTGTTAAGATATTTTTCGACGTTATATACAGGTATTACTAAGCTGATCAATGGATTCATAATAATCTCCGTTTTTTAGCATTTTCCTGAGCCGCAGGATGTTTTCTTCATAGCGCCGAGGACTACCGGCGAATATACTTGACGTTCCCGCAACGAACATACTCGCACCGAAGGCTCGTAGAATTTTTGCATTTTCAAAGGTTATATTTCCGTCGACCTCGATTTCAATATCCTGCTTGCCGCGTTCGGTGAGGAATTTCACAAGCCGTTCGGCTTTTTTGACGGTGCTCGGAACTATCTTCTGACCGGCAAAGCCGGGATTTACCATCAAGAGATTTATTCCGTCTATATAGTCGAGGACTTCCTCAAGAACGTAAATCGGTGTGGCGGGATTTATCGCCAAGAATCGGCGGCAACCGTATTCGGCAAGCCAATCGAGAGCTCGCTGTATCTGCGTGGTGCTTTCGTAATGGATCGACACCGTGTCGGTGCTTTGAATGCCGACCCATTTGAATTTGTACTCGGGCGAGGCGACCATCATATGTATGTCAAACGGGATTTTCGTCAGCTCACGAAGTCCTCTTATGTAGTCCGACCCGAGGCCGAAATTCGGCACGAATTCGCCGTCCATAACGTCGATGTGCAGATACTCGATCTTCTCTTTTTCAAATATTGCGACCGTCTGCTTGAGGTCGACCAAGTTCGCGCACATCATCGACGCGGAAATTTTTGCTTCCTTCAAAACCATCTTCTCACATTTCAAACATGACTTTTACAGAGAATGTTTTCGGATCCCTGACCGTTGCGAGAGCTTCTTCAAAATCCTCAAGGCGGAATTTCTGCGTGATCAGCTTTGATGTGTCAAGGCTGCCGCTCTCAAGTGCGGCAATAGTTTCCTTCCAGTTGTTGACCGTGGATTTATAACTCGAATTCCACGTTCCCGTAACGGTAAGTTCGTTTCTGAGTATCTTCCAATAAACGTCTTTTTTGAATGTTATGTCGCCGTACGGATTGCCGGTGAATACTACTCTGCCGCCTTTTTTTGCATACAAAATTGCGTTGTTTATTGCATCCTGCCTGCCGACACATTCAAGCACAACATCGGCACCGCTTCCGTCCGTCAATTTCAGATGATCTTCAAATGCGTTATCTTTGCTGGAATTTACTATGCAGTCTATCCCTAACGATTCCGCAAAATCAAGATACTCGTCTATTACCCCGACGGATATGACCTTACTTGCCCCTTTTGCCTTTGCCCAAAGCGCAGCGATGAGTCCTATCGTCCCCGTTCCGATGACGGTCACGGTGTCGCCGGACTTTATTTTTCCCGCATCGGCGCAGTGCTTTGCAACAGAGGCGGGTTCGCACATCGCCGCAGTCATATATGGGATCTTGTCGGAACATAAGACGAGATTCCATACAGGCACCGAAATATATTCCGAAAATGCCCCGTCACAGCGTGAGCCGAAGTAGTTATAGTTCGAGCAGCGGGCATATTCTTCCTCTTTGCAGGACTC
The DNA here is from genome assembly GCA_947624945.1 of uncultured Clostridia bacterium. Taxonomy (GTDB): domain Bacteria; phylum Bacillota; class Clostridia; order Oscillospirales; family CAG-272; genus DTU064. Next base: position 4,092 of record CANQMJ010000036.1, read on the forward strand.
ACATTCTCTACACGGCAGGAGTGGGAAAACTGCGGCACGCTTGCCTATAAGAGAGCGGTCGACATCGGGCGCGCAGTCAACGATCTCTCCCGAGAACTCGTGTCCGGGTATGGTTGGAAAGTGATATGTACCTGTCGTGAATATCCTCGGGATATCGCTCGAGCAGATCCCGCACGCCTTTATTTTCAGCAGGACCTCGCCCGGTTTCATAACCGGGTCGGGGACATCTTTATATATCAACTTGGCTATATCCTCTAAGACAAGTGCCTTCATTTTTCTTCCTCCATATACGCCTCAAGTAGCGTCAAATCGTGGGGCGTCGTTATCTTTATATTCCGCTCGTCGCCGGGCACGGTCCTGACCGTCAGTCCGCACCTGAGCGCGAGCTCGGAGCTGCCGTTTATCCTTAAAACTTCATCACGGGAAAGCGACATATTCGCAGCATAGTATTTTTTGTAAACAAACGCTTCGGGGGCCTGTCCCGCTGCCAGAAGTGAGCGCGGCAGCAGCTTTGACGCCATACCTTGCTCGTCCAAGAGATAAAAAGTATCCTTTGCGGGCAGCACCGGCATGACTCCGTCGCAGTCGCCGAGATTTTCAAGACATGACGTGATGAGCCTGTCCGAAACAAGCGGCCGCGCGGCGTCGTGAATGATGACCTTATCCGCTCCGCCGAGGAACTTGATTTCTTTAAGTCCGTTTATTATCGAATACTGTCTTGTTTCGCCCGGGTCTGCGTACCCGGCAAACTTCTTTATACCGAGATCACAGAGCCATTTATCTATATCTCCGCGCCACTGCCTGTCCGCAACTATAACTATGCGATCGATGAGCGGATGGCGGTCGAACGTTGACAATGAATAGCTTATGACGGGCTTCCCCCGGAATTCAAGGTATTGCTTCGGCAGATCGAGCCCCATACGTGTGCCTGTCCCGCCGGAGAGAATTATCGCAAATGTCATGCCCTCACTCCGCATACCTCAGCGATTCGTTTGCATACCTGCTCGCAAGCGGCGCCGGTTTCATAGCTGCCCATATCGCGGTGATGTTTCTCAACCTTTTTGACATACTCGGCTTCATCAAAGTTCAAGATCGCCTGTTCAAGCTCTTCGTTTGAACGGCACAGTATGCCCGGCCATGTTTCGATAGGAGTGTAGACGCCGCGTTCTTCGTTATACTCTTGAAAATCTTCCACAAATAAAAAACATGGCTTGAACATTTGTGAAAAATCCCAAATCGATGAAGAATAATCTGTAATCAAAACATCAGTAGCGCCTAATAGCTCCTGCATGTCTGGATAGTGCGTCATTGCTATTATGCCAAACTGGTCTATTTTTATATCTGAAAGTTTTGGGTGAAGACGTATTCCAAAGTTCCATATACCCCCAAATCTGACAGATAATGCTTTAAGCACATTATTGAAATTAATCTCTGTAGATTCTTCGCTTAAGATTTTTCCGTAATTATTAAAATTCCCCCTAAATGTAGGCGCATATACTACAAGATGGCTTGACTCGTCCAATCCATAATATGAAAATACTTTTTTTCTGAAATATGCTTTATTATTGTTAAACAAAACATCATTGCGCGGCAATCCTGATTTAATAATGTTACTATTAGAAAAATAAAGAGATGGCATGACTTTATCTATATAAGTTTGACATGATGCTACATAACAATTAATCTTTTTGCTATTTAATATTGTTTCTTTCTTATACCATCTGTTTTTTACGGCATCTGCGCCTACTTTTTTATATGCTCCACCACCATGCCAAGTATTTATAATATACTGCTTTTTCCTTAATGGTAGATACGAAATTCCCCCTGAATTAGTTATAACAACCTTACTCGTTAAAATATATTTGAAGTATCTGACTGACATGGGCTTTACTACTATAGCATTATTGATAGCGTCGGCATTCGATTTTAAAGGGAAAATTATCTGCTGTGTAAACCCATTAGAAATCATGTATTGGTGTAAATATTTCAAACTGTCACCATACGAAAAAGATAGCTCATTAAGTAATGTTATACGCTGATTATTTACGGGAAATATCCAAAAGATATGTAACAAAAAGGAAATAGCCCCTTTAGTAAAAAACCTCATCATGTTTCGTATACTTTGGCACATATTACCCTTTCCTCCACACCATTCTATCAACGATCCCGGTATAGCTCTGAATAATCTTTAAAATCTTAGCGCTTACATTAACGTCCGTATACGCCGGAACATCAACGCCCAAATCACCGTTCCTGGTCATCTCTACAGCAAGATCCACAGCTTGCAGTACTCTGTCGCCGGTTATAGAGCCGATGATGAATACCCCTTTGTCCAGTGCCTCCGGGCGTTCTGTAGATGTTCTTATAGATACGGTTGGAAATCTAAAATATGCGCTTTCTTCGGGCAGGGTTCCGCTGTCGGAAACCACGCAAAACGCATTTTTCTGAAGCTTGTTATAATCAAAGAATCCGAGCGGTTTATGCTGCATGACCCGTCTGTCAAACTTAAATCCACGAGCTTCGATATACTTTTTCGAACGCGGGTGGCAGCTGTACAGGATAGGCATATCATACTTTTCGGCCATTTCGTTTACGGCGTTCATAAGGCTAAAAAAGTTCTCTTCAATGTCAATGTTCTCTTCACGATGTGCGGACAAAAGAATGTATTTATTCCTTTCGAGCCCCAGTTTTTCGAGAATATTGCTATCGTCGATTTTTTTCTCATACTCACCAAGCACTTCCGCCATCGGCGAACCGACGACGTAGGTGTACTCCGGCTTGACACCGGTATCAAGAATATACCGTCTCGCGTGTTCTGAATAGCAAAGGTTCACATCGCTCGTCACATCGACAATGCGCCTGATAACCTCTTCCGGAAGATTTTCGTCTTTGCAGCGGTTTCCTGCTTCCATGTGGAAAACCGGTATCTTAAGTCTTTTCGCTGAAATAACACATAGGCAGGAATTCGTATCGCCGAGAATGATTACAGCGTCCGGTTTTACTTTTGCCATCAATTCATACGACTTGGAGATCACATTTCCCATCGTCTGACCGAGATTTTCACCGACAACATTGAGGTAAGCATCCGGCTCACGAAGCCCAAGATCATCGAAAAAGACTTTGTTCAGCTCATAATCGTAATTCTGTCCCGTATGTACAAGTGTGTGATCAAAATATTTATCACACTTTTTGATGATCGCCGACATTTTGATAATTTCCGGTCGTGTGCCGACGATTGTCATAAGTTTCAGCTTGCTCATATCTTATCCTTTACAATTCATAATGAGGATACAGTTCCTTATGCGAATGTACCCAATCTGCCATATCCGCAACCATTGTTTCATAATCGGGTACGATATATTTCCCACCAATCGGTGAGGCAACAAGAGATTTATTGAGTGATACACCATCAAAGGGATTGATGATGAGTTCATCATTTCTGAGATAATGGTTGAACAATTTCAGAAGTTCATATTTCGTGATACTTTCCTGCGGAACTGAATTATACAAACCGGTGATTTGGTGTTCCATCACATACTCCATCGTCTTTGCCAGTTGTAGCGTAGTTTGCCCCGTCCAAACCGCTCCGGTAAAACCGTTGATCTCACCGCGCTGTTTCATGAACCAATTGAAAAGCCCGATACCAGTCTCATTGATGTCGGGACCGACGATAGAATTGCGGAGCGTCGTGTTTTTGTCATCTTCCAGTTCGCCGAGCGCTTTTGTGCGGTCATAAAATGTCTCGCCGTCCCGGAGATCATCTTTCTTGTATCCTCCGCGTTTTCCCGAAAAGACACAGTCTGTACTCATATGGATTATCCGCGTAGACATTTTTTCAGTGATCTTTGCGAGATAATGGGGAAGAAAGGAATTCAGCATGACCGCATTAGCGTGATCACGTTCAGCAAATTGATTGAGAACGCCAATACAGTTGATCACATAATCGTATTCGCCGTCGGTTACTATATTTTTCACAGCCACAAGGTCGGTAGCATCACCCACAAAACCGGGGACAAGAGGATTATGGGTAAGAGAAAATCCCTTTACATCATGTCCGCGTTCCATTAGATACAATGAAATCTGATGTCCTGCCATACCCGCGGAACCCATGACCAAAACTTTTTTACTCATGACTCCTCCTATCTATACCGAGGCATTCATTAACATAATCCGTTGTCAAAAGCTTCTCAATAATGCCGTCGATGTCAAGTCTCCTTGTATTATGGCTTGTATAAGCCTCGTCCGCCATTGTGTGTACTTCACCCTTAACAAAGAATTTGTCATAATTCAGATCTCTGCTGTCCGCCGCCACTCGAAAATAATTGCCCATATCTTCTGAACGCAACCGTTCTTCGCGGGTCATAAGGGTTTCGTACAGCTTCTCACCGTGACGTGTACCGATAATGTTCGTTCCCGTATCGCCGAACAGCTTCTGCACCGCTTTCGCGAGATCGCCGATAGTGCTGGCATCAGCTTTCTGAATGAACAGGTCGCCGGGATGCGCATGCTCAAATGCGAATTTCACAAGCTCAACCGCCTCGTCTAAATTCATGAGGAAACGCGTCATATTCGGGTCGGTGATGGTGATTGGCTGCCCCGATTTGATCTGATCGATAAACAGCGGTATTACGCTGCCGCGGCTGCACATGACGTTCCCGTACCGGGTGCAGCAAATGACAGTCCCATCCCGTTCTGCGGCGACACGTGCGTTTGCATAGATGACGTGTTCCATCATTGCCTTTGAAATGCCCATTGCGTTGATCGGGTACGCCGCTTTATCAGTAGACAGGCATACAACGCGCTTAACACCCGCTTCGATAGCCGCGTGCAGAACGTTGTCGGTACCGATGATATTTGTGCGCACAGCTTCCATCGGGAAAAATTCGCAACTCGGTACCTGTTTCAGCGCTGCTGCATGGAATATGTAGTCGACGCCGTGCATAGCGTCGCGAACCGATTCAATATTTCGTACATCGCCTATGTAGAATTTGACCTTGCCCGCGTGCTCCGGATATTTCGCCTGCAGCTCATGCCGCATATCGTCCTGCTTCTTTTCATCGCGGGAAAAAATGCGGATTTCACCGATATCGGTTGTAAGGAAGTGTTTGAGGACAGTATTACCGAACGAGCCGGTGCCGCCGGTGATCATAAGAACAGAATTTTCAAATGGGTTTTCATTTTTTAACTTCACCATTTTTAATACTCCTATATACAAGCGCTTTTTTGAGAAGCGCATTTGAAACCTTTTTTTCAATAACGTGCGCAGAGAAACAACTCAAGATCATAATAGCAATAAGTTCTGAAGCAAAGACAGTTATAAATACAAATGGATTTGTAATACTGGTAATCCCGAGTTCTACAACAAGGTTAATTACCACGATGTGATAGAGATAAAATGCAAAAGTATAATCAGTTTTTACACGGTGCTTACCAAAACCATAGCCTACAGCAAACACAGTGCACATCAGCAGCAAAGTTGTCACAACATTGTACCTTATACCACATGCATAATCTGAGATTTTGTCAGGAAGCAACTCCCAAACTGTATAAAGCAAAATAATAATCCACTTATATCTAACGAAAAACGGAATTAGCCTTTCTCTGAAATTGTATACCATCATTCCAAACATAAAAATATATAAAAAAGGAAAAATCATGACATTAAGCAGCTTATAAGCTATTTCAGGAATCAACGGCGACAACTTCTCAAGAATCAAACTTACAGCAGAGAGTGCAACAATTGTTCCCATCCAAAACTTTAACGTTCTTTTTTCCATAAACTTTGCAATAACATAAACAGATAAATAAAATTGAACATCAACCGTTATTGTCCACAAAGCACCGTTAGGTACGCCAACACCATATTCTTGCAGCCAGTACCCCCCCCCCGTGTAAAATTGGCATATTGTAAATTGCGTTATGATATATATTAGAAAATCAAGTATACTTGGCTTATACGGATTTACTATAAGGATGATTACAGTGTTGATTGCTATGCACACCCACATAGAAGGGTAAATCCTAAAAAATCTGCGTATCAAAAATTCTTTTACATCATATTTTTCAATTGATCGAGCAACTAAAAAACCGCTTAGAACAAAAAATACGGGAACGCCTCTTACAAAATAAGCAAGAAAATTCAAAGCTGTGAAGGGAACGTTATAATCTGTCACAAAATGACCGAGAAAAATCGTCAAAGCGCAAAATATTCTTATGTAGTCAAAACAATTGCTTTCAAAATTAACTGATGATGCATTTTGCGTCTCTTTGTTTTCATTATTACATAAAAAATTCATAAGAAATCAGCCTCATTAACAATTTATTTTTCAAGAACGATCAGCTTTAACTATTATATAAATAAATCTTTTTCAACTTGATCGAGTAATCGATCTTTATTAAAGTGTTTTTGTGAATACTTCAATGCATTTTCTCCCATCTGAAGTAGCTTCTGCCGTCTCATATTCATCATGTCTATAATGTTTTCGGTCAATCCTTCCGCGTCTTCGGCATCACTGACCAAGCCGGAGCCGGACTCGCTGATGATCTCCTGAACCTCACCGTCCGCAGAAACAAGGACGGGTTTTCCGCACGCCATACACGACTGTGTTTTCGCCGGTATCGTCATGGAAAACACTTCGCTTTTGGATAGACAGATCAGAAGCGCGTCGGCAAAGAAAAAGTATTCCGGGATTTCCTCTGCCGGCTTTCGGTCAATAAAGTTAAAATATTTCCCCGTACCGGACGATTCGATTTTATCTATAAGAACCTGTTTGAAACGACCGTCGCCTATCATATTGAAGCGAACCGACAAATTTTTGTCGCGCAGCCGCTCGGCTGCATCAACCAGTATTCCAAGTCCTTGTGCATAGCCTATATTGCCGGCAAAAACGATGTTGAATACTCCGTCCCGCGGGATCTCTTTTTGTGGTGCATCAGATAACGGTTTGTAAAAATCCTCCGCATACTGCGGCCAATAAATAACTTTTTCATTTGCTTCTTCTTCACTGCATCCGATACGGCTGCCGATATCTTTTTTGAAGCTTTTCGATGAGATGAAGATCCTGTCGCAACGCCTGTATATGTAATTTACCATCTTGCCGATCGGACCGATAACGAGCTTGCTGTGTATGCCCGTTATGATCTCAACATTTTGCGGCCACAAATCTGTAACATAAAGAATATTCGGTATTTTTCTTTTCTTGGAAAGCCAAACGCCGATCAGCGCTTGCGTCATCGGCGAAACTTCATATGTAAAGATCGTATCCGGTCTCAGCTTTGTAAACACCTTCCAAAAAAATCCGGAAACAACAAACGATAAATAATTTAAGATGAGTCCGACCGATGAGTGTCCTCTTGCTACGATTGGCAAACGGATAATATCTATCCCGCTCCAGGTCTCACGTCGTCTCTTCCGCCATCCGTAACCTTCAAAGAATTTTCCCTGCGGATAATTAGGTATTCCCGTCAAAACAGTCACTTTATATCCGCGTCTGACCCATTCGACTGCTATGTCATTTATTCTGAATTGTTCGGGATAAAAATATTGCGAGACGATCAAAATATGTTTTTGTTCCATTATGACGTTGACTCCGTTTTTCTTATAGAGTCGGTCAACGCGACAGTATCAAATCCTTCATACCCGCTCATTCCCATGTCATACCACAGACTCCCGAATGCCTTATTCACAATCGGCGTTACATGGCTCATCAGCTTCAGCGCCCAGCCGAAGCCGCGCACCAGCCGAACCCGCTTGCCGTGCACCTCGGCGATCAGCTTCACGAGCTCGCTCGTGTTGCTGTACTCCGCGTTCTGCGGCCAGAATGTGCCGGACTCGCCGTTCTCTATCATCAAGCGCACGAATTCACACAGGTTTTCAATATACAACATCGACCGCTCATTTTTCACATATGGGAATATCGGCGTTTTCTGCGCGAGCTTTGCAAGCAGCGGATAGTTGCCCTTGCTGCCCTTGCCGTAGATCATCGGCGGGCGCAGGATCACGACATTGAAGTTTTCGTCGTTCAGCGGGCGGATGCCGTTCTCCGCCTGCACCTTGCTGTCCCCGTAGCAGTTCGCCGGGGAAACGGGCGTATCCTTCGTGATCAGCTTGTCCTTCCCGATCGGCGCAGACTCGCCGTATACGATCGCGCTGCTCATGAAGATAAATTGTCCCGCGCCGTCAGCTTTCGCCTTTTTCGCCGTCTCTATCGTCAAATCAGTGTTGACAGAATAGTAGAGTTTTTCTTTCTCCGCGCTGATCTTTCCGCTGTCGGAGTGCGCTATCCCTGCAACATGGAACACACTGTCGTATCCTGAGAAGCTCTTTTCCCGCCAACTGCCGTCGATCATATCCACGGTGTCGATTTCGTACTGTTCGGGATAATTCTCCTTTATGTACTTCTCAAACGACGTTCCGATGTAGCTGTTCGCGCCTGTGATGAGGATTCGTTTCATTTTTCGACAGGCTCCTTTGATGCTTCTGTTTCTTCTTCCTTCTCCATCGCGCCCGTGCCGCCCTCGAGCACGCCGTCGTGACGCAGCACCGCCGCGACCGTAAGCCACAGGCATTTGCAATCCATCATAAACGCACGAATTCCGCCCTTTTTAAGCGTTTGGGCATACTCGCCGTCAAGCTTTGCTTTTACGGGAATTTCCAACTCGTCCCGACCATTGATCTGCGCCCAGCCGGTAAGACCGGGCTTCACGTCGTTCGCGCCGTACTTATCTCGCTCCTCGATGAGGTCACTCTGGTTCCACAAGGCCGGTCGCGGTCCGACGATGCTCATCCTCTGTGAGACGATATTGAAAAGCTGGGGCAACTCATCTATTGACGACCGTCGGATGAATTTTTGAAACGGCGAGAGCATATCTTCTGCCTTGAACTGATGTGTCGGTGTGTCGTGCGGCACAGTTGTCGGCATACTGCGGAATTTCAGGATCGTGAACGTCTTTTTGTCCTTTGCGATTCGCTTCTGCTTGAAAAAAACGGGACCGGGTGAATCTATTTTAATGATGATTGCGACGATGAGCATCGGCAGCGCAAGAACAATGATCGCGCAAAGGGAAAGAATCGTATCTAAAAACGGCTTGATTACATATCTATACACTTCAATAAACTCCGGTAGTTTAATATTTTCAAATCATTTTTCGCTTTACGACGCATCCGACCTCGATTTTTTTGCCAGATTCCACCACCGCACTGCTTTCCACGACTGCGCCGCAGTCGATGTGGCAATAATCTCCGACCGAGCAGTTGTGATTGACAACGGCGCCTGCGGATATGATCGTGCCTGTGCCGATTACGGAATTTGCGTTCACAGCCGCAAGCGGCTCAACGATACATCCTTCGCGGAGCTTTGCCGATGGGGACACATACGCTTTCGGCGAGATAAGAACGGGAATTTGAAAGCCCTCTTTTTTGAGGTTTTCCGTCAGCTTCCGACGCAGTTCAGGATCGCCTATTGCAACGATCGCGTATTGATATACTCCAACATAATTCTTTGAATCGCCGAACTTGCCGATCACAGCTTCGTTACGTTTTTTACTATTCTCGCCGAAGCTGTCGTCAAGAAAATCTGTCTTTTCATAAAAACCCATCGACTGTGCAATCTCTTCCACTACGCTTCCGTATTGCCCCGCGCCAAGAATCAGGAGATTACTGTTCATGTTTTTATCCGCACCGTGATTCAAAAGAAACTCGGTTCAGCTCCGTTTTGTTCTTTGTATTTCTTTGCAAATTCCGAATCTGCATCTGCGATAGGAGGCTCGTTTTGCTGTAAACTCAGGACAACAAAACCGTTTTCCGTGCCGATTGCTGTGACTGCGTAATTCCTATACGCATCTTTTTCGGTTAAGTCCAACTCTTTGAGCAGCTTCTTTTCATAGCCGACTATGACATATGTGATGCTTTCGTTGACAAGCTCTTTGATTTCGCTGAATCTCAACATTGTTCTTTCACCCGTTTGTTATCTTGCGGCAACGGCGCTCAACTTTTCGGAAGCGGATTCGTTTGGGTACGGTTCTTCCGCGTCATCGTTCTCATCGTTTTGAGGTGTACCCGAACAACACTGTTCCCCCGCCGGCTTAAACGTCGTCACGACGTCGGCGACGAGGTCGCGTATGATGTCCTCACGTCCGTCGTATGCGGCGGTCATAAGTCCTTGCAGCTTCTGTAGGAACACGTCCGTGTCAAACGGTATCGGTCTGCCGATGAAGATCAGTTTGTTCGGTGTCGTCCGCATCCCCTCTTCGGACATCAATTTTTCCTCAAAGAGCTTTTCGCCTTTTCTTAGTCCCGTGTATATGACCTGTATATCCTCGTCGGGCGTATACCCAGAAAGGCGTATCAGGTTTCGCGCAAGCGTGTCTATCTTGACCGGCTCGCCCATGTCGAGGACATATATCTCGCCGCTGTCGGCATATGTGCCGGCTTGAAGTACGAGCGACACAGCTTCGGGGATCGTCATGAAGTACCGTATAATATCGGGGTGCGTGACCGTGACGGGACCGCCCTTTGCAATCTGCTCTTTGAATCTCGGGATGACCGATCCGTTCGAGCCTAGCACGTTTCCGAAGCGCACCGCGACGAATTCCGTCCTCGGCTGCACGTTCCCGCTCGCCATCCCGCACATATTGCCGTCAACGTCCTCCGAATGGACGTGCATCGGCTTTATCTCGTTTGCTTTCCCCTCGCGTATCTTTCTGTCGAATGTCTGAATAATCATCTCGCACAACCGCTTCGACGCACCCATGATGTTCGTCGGATTGACAGCTTTGTCGGTCGAGATCAGCACGAACCGCTTGCACCCGTTCATCATCGCAGCATACGCCGTCTTGTACGTTCCGATCGCGTTATTCTTGATCGACTCGCAGGGACTGTCCTCCATCAGCGGCACGTGCTTATGCGCCGCCGCGTGGTAGACGACATCCGGCTTGTACTTCGCGAACACCTGTGAAATGCGTCTGCTGTCGCGCACCGAACCAATCAAGACATCGAGATTGAGTTCCGGATGTTTGTCCTTGAGTTCGTTTCCTATCGTAAATGCATTGTTTTCGTATATGTCGAATATGATGAGCTGCTTCGGGTCATGGTCCGCGATCTGTCGACAAAGTTCCGATCCGATAGACCCACCGCCGCCCGTGACGAGTATCACCTTGCCCGTGATGAATCGGAATATCTCGTCCATGTCGACCTTTATCGGCTCGCGTCCGAGCAGGTCCTCGACGGCGACGTCGCGCATCGAATTTGCCGTGACCATGCCCGTGATGATCTCGGCGATACCGGGCAGGCTCTTCAACTTGCAGTTCGTCTCCTTGCAGATGTTGAGAATGTCGCGCTTCTGTTTCGCACTCGCGCTCGGCATCGTGAGATATATCTTCTCGATCTTGTACTTCTCGACATTCAGGAGGATATCGTCCCTGCCGCCCACTATAGGTACGCCGTCTATGTATCGTCCCCACTTGTTCTTGTTGTCGTCTATTATGCAAAAGACTCTCTCGTTTACCTCTTTTGCACTGTGCAGGTCGCGCAGCACCATCTGTCCCGCGCTGCCCGCGCCTATCAGCATTACGTGGCTCGCGTTTGCTTTCTGCTGCTGCCTGTTCTTCTTCCCGCGCTCCAAAAGAATGAATCTGTACGAGAATCTGACGAGCGTCACGAGGACCGTCTGTATAACGATACCCAATATGTAATATGATATCGGCATGCGGTGGAACACGATGGTGATGAATACTGTGTGAAATATTCCGAGTAAAACCGAACTCAGCAATATGCGTTTTAATTCGTCGTAACTTGCGAACCGCCACATGCTTCGGTAAAGTCTGAGCACCCAAAGCACTACGATCGCTGTGACTGCATATATCGGCGCAAATCTCATCCACGCCGTAAAATATTCTCTGGGGATCTCGGTGTAGTGACAGTCGAATCGCAGCCACAAAACGATAAAATATGAAACGCTGACGGCTATGGCATCATACAGCATCAGGTATATCGTGATTATCTGCCAATGCTCGATTTTCCTTTTTACCGCTCCGCCCGACTTATCCGTGGGTGTCTTCTTTTCGTCGTTCATTATCTATGCTTCTTCTCTCGTTTGTAATGATTCATTTTTGAAACTTTATCTCCCGACCACTATGCCGATATCATTCAATATTTTTTACTGCATCGCTATCGCGTTGATCGCATCAAGCAGTCTCTTCCGTTCGGCGCTCATCTTGCCCTGCTTTGCAAACTTCTTTTGGTTGTCAAGCCAAACGTACAGGTTTTCACCCTGCGAATCTGTATATCGTGTGGGCAGTCGGCAGTCGCCGTGTTCGTCGTAATATTCCTTTAACTCCGCATATTTCCTGTCCCACCTGTTTTCCCGTTTCAAAGTTTGTGTGAACCCGATGGAACGCAGCTTCTCAATTTGTTCCTCGGTAAGATGCTTTCCTTCGCGGTTGCCGATCATGATCTGCCTTTGCTCGTTCAGCCATTTATTCAGCCACACACCGTCGACGACATAATCAGGCGGAATATCCAAGTTTCCATGCTCCTTGAAATATGCTCTCGCCATTTCAAAACAGTCGTTCCAATCATTCCTGCGGGACTTGTTCCACACCATTCCGATTGCATCGAGTCTGTTCTGTTCCGTCTCGCTCAGCTTGCCATTGACATATTTCTCTCTGCATTTGCGCAGAAATACACCAAGCTTGTACCCATCCGGTGTGACGTATGCATACGGTGCGTCAGCCGCACCGTGTTCGATAGAGTATGCTTTCGCATAAGCGTAGCCTTTCTCGAACGCAAGATTCTTCTTGGATTCCCAGCGCATCCCGAGTGCATCCATCTGCGCGATCTGCTCGTCGGTCAGCTTACCGCGAACATGCGGATCATGCCGATATTTCTTTCGCAGATCATGGAGCCAGTTGTCCAGCTTAACGCCGTCCTGAATCCAACCTTTCGGCACTTCAAGGTCGCCGTGCTTGTCAAAGTACGCTTTCGCCGCGTCGTAGTTGCGTTGCCACAGATAATCGTTTGTGTCCCAAATCATGCCGAGATCGACGAGCATCTGCTCGCGTTCGGGTGTGAAGTAATTGCTCTTGATTTCGTTTCGGTGATAGTTGCGAACGGAGATGATCCACTTGCCGAGCGTCAATCCGTCTTTCGTCACATAGTCGCCGGGGACATTGAGGTCACCGTGTTCGGCATGATATGCCTTACATGCGGCATAGTGACGCTCCCACGACACGTCGTTGACGCTTTCCCACCGCATTCCGAGCGCGTCCAGTTTCGCGACCCTGTCCTCACTGAGATTGCCGATAACCTTACCCGCGCGGATCTGCCGCTGTGTTTGCAGCCATATGCCGAGCGAATAACCGTCGGGCGTTTTGTATTTTGTAGGCACGTCAAGATTGCCGTGTTCTGCGTGATACGCTTTTGCACAAGCGTACATCGTGTCCCAAGAGTTGGTCAGCGTTTCTTCCAGCTGATCAAACAGCATCCGACAGTCGCGGACCTCATCGATAACATTGAACCGCTCCGCGACGATTTGTTCTCCGTCGCCAAAATAGTTGTAGTAGGTGATGGCGGCGCGCATTTCTTCTTCGATCGAGCCGATGCTGTAAAGGCTCTCAAAGTTGTTGACAATGTCGAAAATGACTGGCGTATGAGACTTTCCCGCCGAAAGCGCACGTCCGATCTGCTGCTTATATATGATGGGGGAAACGGTCGGGCGGAATAGAATCACGCCGTCCACATCGTCGACGTGGATGCCTTCATTCAGCGCATCAATGCAAAAGAGAAGCCGCAGATGCGATGTATCCGTGTCTGCTTTGAACTCGTCAAACGATTTCAGTGTTTCTCTGTCAAGGGAATAAAGCGAATAAACGTGCGGATTCGCGTCCACCTTCCCGAACCACTCGGAGACATGGCTCATGCACTCACGCATCGCCTCGATGTTGGACGTAAATACAAGATATTTGCCCGTTCGTTTCTCCATGTGTTTGTCGAAGATAACGTCCAGCCCGTCAGCTTTTTCGAGAGCACGGCGCAAAGCCTCATAATATTTTTCGGCCGCATCGCGAACAGCTTTGTTGCGGTGAGAATAGATTTTCTTTTTCAGCCTGTCGAGTTCATTCTGATACACGAACGCCGCCATGACATACTTCGGTGCGGGAAGTATGCCCCGCACGATCGCCTCGCCCAGCGTCATCTCGCTTGCGACGTTGCCGTCGAACAGTTCCTCCGACATATCACGCTGACCATCGAGATAGCGAATCGCCGTCGCGGACAGTCCGAGAACTGGGACATTTGAGAAAAGTCTCAGGAAACTAAGGATGTTTTCTTGCCAACTTTGAGCGCCGCAACGGTGAAATTCGTCGAGCACAAGCCCGTCAAACTGCATTGAGGCAATTTCTTCATCGGTATACATCGAAAAACTTTTGTATGTGGCAAAAGTGATATTATCAAGTTGTTTTCCGCCCGCCGCCTTGTAGTTTTCGATCTGAGTCTTGAATATATATTCGCTCGGCGATAGCCAAAGGATCTTCTTATCCGGGTTGTCATCGCAGTATTTGAAGCCGATGAAGGACTTGCCCGTTCCGGTGGGATGCACGACGGCAGCTTTGCCGGTTTCTGCCAGCATAGAGACAGCCGACTCGTATGCGATCCTGTTGTGTTCATAAAGTTCAATACCCACCGTGCAGCCTCCTTCCCGACAGATATGAATAACATTATCCGCATAATGTGGTCAACCAAAGATAATAGCGACATATGTGGAACTATATCTCCGCATATTATATCAAAA
>CANQMJ010000037.1 GCA_947624945.1 uncultured Clostridia bacterium
TGTTGATTTACCTCCATGGATAATATGATTTTTCGTTCGTCCGGAGTGCGTCGCTCCGGGCTCCATGGAGATAATATACGGTTGGAAAAAAGTGGATTTGCGATAGATGACGAATGCTTGCGAATGCTACGAAGGGAGGCAGAAGTGATGCTTACGGAGAACACGGTAAACAAGCTGTATGAAATGCGCCTTACCGCAATGGCTAAAGCGTTCAAAGATCAGATAACCGATACAAACATTCCTAAAGTGTCGTTTGAAGACCGTTTCGGTTTGTTGGTAGAGCAGGAATGGACCTCACGTAAAGACAATCATCTGAAAAGACTCATCAAGCAGGCAAAGTTCGCCGAACCCGACGCATGTGTCGAGGATATTGAATACCACACTGACAGAAACTTAGATCAAACGCAGATAGCGCGGCTGTCCACATGCAATTTCATCACGGAACGGCATAACGTTCTTCTGCTCGGTGCTACCGGTTCGGGTAAGACGTATATCGCTTGTGTTCTCGGCATGGCGGCTGCACGCAGTTTTCTTCAGGTGAGTGGTGAGATATGTCAGACTTCCGGAACTGCTCACCGAGCTTGCAATCGCCCGCGGGAAAGGAACATATCCCAAGATCATACTGCAGTACAAAAAACCGGCGCTGCTCATTCTCGACGAATGGCTGCTGTATCCGCTCAAGGAAACCGAAGATAGAGATCTTCTCGAGATTGCGGAGACGAGATACAAAAAGTCATCCACAATATTCTGCTCTCAGTTTGACGTCCTAGGCTGGCGAGAAATTTCAAGCAATGACAAGGAAAAGTCCACAGAGAAGATCGACGGCGCTGTCGCCACCATCATGGCGCTCGACCGGGCGATCCGCTGCGGCAACGATACTGGTTAAAGCGTATATGACCGTCGGGGGCTGTTATTCATTTAATGTCATCCACAGAAATAACCGGCTTCGGCCCCGGCTATGTCAATGGGTGCTTTACTGTCGTAGCACTCGACAATCCAGTCCTTGCGGTCTTTGACGATTTCCATTGCCTCGTCTTCACTGTAATGCCAGGGACTAAGGCAGAGCCACTCGATCACATCATTGGCATATTCCTCGATGCTTTGGTAAGTGAAAGGGTGTTCCTTCTCATAAGCCGCCCTTTCAACCTGTGACATTCCAAAGAAGCCCTGGAAGGTCAGACCACTATCTTTGAGTTCTTTCTTTGGCATAACAAAACGCTCATTACAGATGATTTCCTATAAAGAGCGCAAAAACAGCCCCATCGTTTCGATAGGGCTGTAAACAACGTGTCACCCTATCGATCAAGCATTAGCACCTTACCAGAAGGCAGGTTGCTGTGCGGTCAACGGACTTGTCCATCGCGCACTCTTCATAGGTCGATACCATTATAGCAGTTTCATTTCGTGTTTTCAAGGAAGTAGATGATAATATGGGCATTTTTCTGTTAGAGTACAATAGAAATTGTACAAAAGGAAATAAGATGGAAGAATATACATGAATGCGGTAAGATATTCTTGTAGAGCATGTTTTCCTGCTCTTTTGTGTACATCCCTTGAATGTCGTTCGCACAGTCTAAGTTTTTGTCCGCACCCTATACTCTACAAAATCGAAAGATTGACCGCCTGACAGGCGTGAAATATCATCCCCCTCGGATACGAGGGGGATGATATTTCACTATAACCGAATACACTTCCCCGACTAAACCAGCTGTGGCTGCGTTGCTGATTGCACTATTTTCATTTGTTTTTTCCGGCGTTCCAAATGTCATAGACGCGCATTTCGTTGATCGCCACGCGTCCGTGCTTCGTGCATAGAGCGGTGAAGCACGTAATAATACAGTCAGGGAACTCCTTTGCGGCTTCTTCGCCGTAAGCGCGTGCCGCCTTGTATTCGTCGATTCCGAATATCTTCAGCACCTTTTCTCTGTCCTTTTCGTCCGTCCCGGACACGACAAACTTCTTTTCGAGCCTTCTTCCAAACATTTCTTTTTCCTCCGTAAACGTGTGTGGAATAGATTTCCTATAAAGAGGCACGAAAAAAGCACCCATCGTACGACGGGTGCCGGATCACTATATACACCCATCGATCAGACTTTGGCACCTTGCAATGCAGGTTGCCGGACGGTCATCGGGTCTGTCCCTCGCGTCACTCTTTATGGTTGTATTCAGTATATCACAAATCGACGCGTCTGTCAAGCGAAAACGACGATTTTTGCGGAGCAGAACAGTGCTGTTTCGAACGAGATGTTTTAGACCATTCTCCGACCGTATTCCTTTCGGAGTGCCTTTTCCGTTTATTCTCCGATTTGATCCTCAAACTCGCGCAGAATCGATAAAAGCTCCGGGTCGAGATATTTCTCTGCCGGCCGACGTATGTCGTCGGGCACGCCGTAGTATGCCTCTGCGATCCCGCCCGTAATGGCAGCTAACGTGTCGCTGTCCCCACCGACGGATATCGCGTTGCGTATGGCGTCCTCAAAGCCGGTAGATTCCAAAAACGCCTCGACCGCCTGAGGCACTGTTTCCTGACATGTCTCGTTGAAGCGATAAGTATCACGGATGCCGTCAAGGGTAAAATCCAACATGTAGTAATTTTCTTGAATTGCCTGGCGGATCTCGTCAATTGTTTTTCCAGTACGCGCAAGATAAATCGCGACCGCAGTCGCTTCGGCGCCTTTGATACCCTCCGGATGATCGTGAGTAACCTCCGTGACGGACTTTGAAAGCTGTTTTGCCTCGTCAAGGCTCCTTGCGATAAAACCGCATGCGCTGACCCTCATCGCCGCACCATTTCCGAAGCTGTGATACGGCTGCGGATCGTCCGAAAACATCCATTCGTTGAAGCGCCCGCCATATCCGCAGTACGGATAGCGCTGACCGATCCTTCGCATCCAATAGACCGCTTTTTCTCCAAGATCGGTGTGATCGCTTTTACTTGAAATGAGAGCTTTTGCAATCGCCAGCGTCATAATTGAATCGTCGGTCGGCGTACACGCCGGGGTGAAAAGTTCAAAGTCTTTGCTTCTGTGGTTGTTCCATTCAAAACGGGAACCGACAATGTCGCCTATTATTGCTCCTATCATAATTACATAGTCCTTTCTGTCAGAAGTTTTTTCAAACAAACGTCTCCGTATCGCTTGCAGGTAAAATCCATTTCTTTTTCATGATCATTACGCTTTACCTTACAACTGTATTTTAAAGCAAGCGGTGTTCGGTTTGGTCGCTCAAAAAGCGACAATTTTTTTGCGGATGCTGCAATTTGCATAGTGAATTGTACGCTGACGACGTCAGTTTGTCAAGATAAGTACAAAACGGCGTTTTTTTATGCGGGATCACACGGCTGACGATATCATTCGTGCGTTTGATGCGTCTATGTATAATTATCTTGTTTTTTCGGCAATAAAGTGGTAAAGTAAAGTTATACTTATCTGATTTAGTCTGAAGAGCGGCGACATCCTGCTCAAAGGTGTGAAAACATCCAATATCGACCGAATGTTTTTGTCATCAGATATAGAACTCATGCTCTTGAAATGCGCATGATATGGATGCAATGAGAAGAAAGGAAAAATGCGAGAGTGAAGACACACGGAACGCGTGCGTTCATGTGACGTAAAAATTTACGGCACGTCATTGACAGGTCGGTATAATGTTGATTTATCGAATGGGATATGGTAAAATATTAAAGCAATTAGAAAACCGGCGGCGGAGAGCGGAGAGTCGAATGCTTCGCATATCAAGCGTATGAATGAATGGATAATTCGTGTATGGGGCACGCGCGGAGGCGGATGCGCGCCCAGAAAAGAATATATGGTCTACGGCGGGAACACATCGTGCTTCTCCGTTGAGATCGGCAATGAAGTGATCGTATTTGACGCCGGAACGGGGCTCACCGCGCTCGGAAAAGAGCTCGCCGGACGCGGCGTCAAAAACATAAATATTCTTTTGAGCCATCCGCACCTTGACCACATAGCGGGGCTGACAGATTTTGCGCCGCTGTCAGATCCTTCGTCGAAAGTGGTAATATGGGGGCGGGCCGGTCTTGACCGCGATATTTCGCGCATGATAGGACCGCCGATCTGGCCCGTAAGTATCAGTCAATATTCGGCTGAGGCAGTTTTTAAGTCGGTCGGCGAAGGCGAGACGTTTTCGCCGGTAGGGGGCGTCAAGGTTGTGACGATGAACGCTTCTCACCCGGGCGGGAGTTTTATATACAAGCTTGAATGCGGCGGCAAAAAGCTCGTATATGCGCTCGACAACGAGTATGCAGGAAATAATGTCGAGCTTGCGAAGTTCGCATACGGCGCCGATCTGATGATATGGGACGCATCGTTTGCGCCGGGGAAAGAGATCGGCGGATGGGGACATTCAACGTGGGCACAGGGCGTCGAGCTCGGGCGCACGGCATACGCCGGACGCGTTCTCATGACACACTTTTCAAAGGATATGAATGACGAACTCCTGACCGCTATGGAAAATGAGGCGGGAGAGCGGTGTATTTTCGCAAAAGAAGGAATGGTTTTAACGATATGACACAAGATGAGATAAACCGAATACTTCAAATAGGCGTCGAGCTTTCGTCCGAACGTGATACGGACAGGCTGCTCGAGCACATACTCGACTGCGTTATGGAGCTCGCGCACTGCGACGCCGGTACGCTCTATCTGTATGAAGACGGCATGCTGCAGTTCCGGCTGATGAGAAACAAGTCGCGCGCGATAGGGACGCTTCCGCCCGTTCCGCTCAAAAAAGAGCACGTGTGCGCGCTCGCCTATATCGAGGGGCGCACGCTCAACATCGGCGACGTATACGAAAGCGAGCTCTGCGATTTTTCGGGAGCGAAGAAATACGACGAGATAAGCGGGTACAGGACAAAATCAATGCTCGTTGTTCCGATGTGCAGCCGTGAGGGTGAAAAGCTCGGCGTTCTCCAGCTTATAAATGCGACAGGCGCGGACGGTGTCGTATGTCCGTTCCCCGACGATATGGCGCTCGTGCTCGAATCTGTTGCATCGCAGGCGGCTATCACGATAAGAAACGTCCGCTACATAAAGCAGATACGCGAGATGTTCCACTCGTTCGTGCGGATGCTTTCCACCGCCGTCGACGAGCGCACGCCGTACAATGCAAGTCATACGCGTCATATGGCCGAATACTGCGGGAGATTTATAGACTATCTCAACGCAAAGACGCCGGGGAGATTCAGTCCCGAGCGCAAAGAGGAAATACTTATGAGCGTATGGCTGCACGACATCGGCAAGCTCGTCACCCCGCTCGAGGTCATGAACAAGTCGACGCGCCTCACCCCCGAACTGCGGCGCATCATCGAGCACAGATTTGAGATAATAGGGCTGCGCGGTGAGATAGAATATCTGCGCGGGAATATGTCAGTCGTCGAGTTCGAAAATCTCAAACGTGAGCTTGACGATGCCCGCAGGCTCATAAACGACGCCGATGCGGCAGGATTTCAGACGGACGAGCGTCTCGACGCTGTAAAAGCGCTGTCGACAAAGACATATTCGGACGGTCAAAACGAGCTTCCGTGGCTGACGGAACAAGAAACCGAGCTTCTGTCGATAAGGCGCGGGACGCTGTCCGACGAGGAAAGAGAGATAATGAACGCGCACGTTATACTTACCGATAAGCTGCTTTCCGACATCAGCTTTCCCGACGATCTCTCGCATGTGAGAGCGTGGGCGTCTATGCATCACGAATTTTTGAACGGAGAGGGGTATCCTTCCCATCTTTCCGGCAGCGAGATACCGGAGGAGGTGCGCATAATAACTATCCTCGACATATTCGATGCGCTCGTCGCGTCAGACAGGCCGTACAAAAAAGGCATGCCTGTCGACCGTGCGCTCGGAATACTTACGGAAATGGTCGAAAAAGAGCATAAGCTCGACGCGGTATTGACGCGTGACTTTATCGAGAGCAGATGCTGGGAGAGTGAAAAACAATGAAGAAAAAAGCAGTTATCATCTCCGCATCCGCCGCAGCGGTCGTCATCGCCGCTGCGCTGGCGGTATTCTTTTTCATCTTCGGTCTGAACAAGGCGGCGAGCATGTGGCTCGTGAAAACGATCGGCGACGTAAGAGTCTCCGACGACGAGGGCGGCGACGTCGAGATCATAGACAGGCTCGGACTTTACAGCGGCTACCGCGTCAAAACTGCCGATCAAAGCTACGGATGGATAGATCTCGACGACGTTAAGCTGACGAAGCTCGACGAGGACAGCAGCGTCGACATCAACAAAAGCGGCAAAGTGCTTGAGATAGTGCTGCGAGGTGGCGCCATATTCTTCAACGTGACAAAGCCGCTCGAAGAAGACGAGGAGCTGACCATACGCTCGTCGACGACGGTCACCGCCATACGCGGAACGTGCGGATGGGTCAGCGTCTCCGACGACGACTCGGTCGACGTATACATCATCGAAGGAAAGGTGAGATGTACCGTAACCGGCGACGACGGTTCAAAATCGGCCGAAACAGTCACCGCCGGCAATTGCGCTCATATGAGCACTGTCAGCGGAGGCGCCGAGCTTACGCTCGAACAGTTCGGCGAGGAAGATATCCCGAAATTTGTTTCGGACGAAGCAAAGGAAAGAGACGACGTGAGAGAGGATCTCGGCAACATCGGCATCGATATCGAGTCCGGCGCACCGTCGTATGAAAATGACGACGGCGGCGATACGGCGGATACCGACGCGGCGGATACGTCAGGTACGGATACTGCACCGACCACGACGCCTGTACCCGACACGGACTCTTCGGCTCCGGTTGACGGCGTCGTTGAGGGGAACCACGATCCAGACATACTCGGACCCATATATTTGGGTGATGCAAACGCAACCACGATGACATCAGAGCAGGTGGCCGTGCTTGCAGATAAGATATCGAATTATATCGAATCGCTGGAAGCGATCTATGAATCGCGCCGTGACGCTTTACCTCTCAGCGGCATATCATGCAGCGCCGCTCTCTTTGACGCAGGGAACGGTGTGCCGGGACTCTTTCTGGCAGGCGGCGGTCTTTTCGGTGACGATTCCACCGTGATGGATCTGAGCCAGTTCGGCGATGCCTATGAGCTCGAGCCCGGACTGTGGTATTTCGACGGCGGGGAGTTAAAACGTTTTGAGCCTAACGCAGATTATCCTATTTTTGAAGTCAAGGTGTTTGAAACATATGTTTTCGCCGGAGGCTCTTCCGAGGCGGGATATGCAGGGGGCGTATTCGAGTTTGACAATGGCGTGATATTGCCCGACAGCTCATACAGCGCGTCGATCGGGTTAAACGGCGAGGATCCGACCGTCAACGGTGCGCCTGCGACTGCCGCGCTGGTGGACGAATGGAGATCCAGGTGGGACGGTGCAAATATGTGCGGCTATTCGCACGGCAACGATATCGGCGTACACTGCTTCGGTCCGGATGCGTATGAGGTGCTTGAGGCTCTCAACGCATGGATAGGCACAAGCGCAGGTGCAGACGATACGCACGACACCATTGATCGCGGTGACGACTATGTTACATACACGACTGACACACATTATGAACATAATCCGAGTGTATCGCCCTATGTGTACTCGGCCGTCGAATATCCGATTTTTTCTGGTACAAGTCCCGCAGTACCTGTGCTGAACGAGCAATTTCGCTTTCTTGATCAATATTTCTTCTATGAGAACCCCATGATGGACACATTTGTCTCATCGGTAAACGGCAAGGCAGCGGTCGGCGAGACATATGAGTGCTCGTGCATATGCGAAGTCACACGAAACGAGGGAAAATACGTCTGCGTCAGTATGACGACAAGCTACGACGATCACACACTGATACCGTACTCTCACAGGCAAAACTATATTTATTCAAGAGATACGGGCGAGGTCGTACCGCTTTCTGCGTTTTTGGAAGGCACTGACGATGAAATAAAACAGGCCGTATACGATAAGCTGATCGAAACATACGGCACCGGTACGATTTTCGATTTTGATAAAGTATTCGACTATGACGTCGAGGATTTCAATTTCGAGATCACCGACGAAGGTCTTGTGATCTACTTTGGCATCGGCGAGATCGGACCTAATATGGCAGGTCCCGCAAAGATAGTCTTCGATATCGACGTATAACGTGACATTCGAACTGCTTTTGTAAAGTACGGCATAAGGAGGCGGACAAGATGAAAAAAGACGGTCTTTTGCGAGCTCTGGCGCTTCCGTTCGCCGTGGCTTTTGCCGTAACGCTTATCATGCAGATCGGTGCGCTCCGAAACGCCGACCTTGCCGTATCGGACCTTCTTTATCAGCACGGGCGGTCAAGAGAGGGAAACATTTTTCTCGTAAATATAGACCAGCGCGCCATAGACAAATTCGGTCCCGTGCAGAACTGGGACAGAACTGTATATGCCGACGCAGTCGAGAAACTGAACTCGGGCTCCGAAAGACCTGCCGTCATAGGTTTAGACGTGCTTTTCTCAGGTGTGACGTCGGAAAAATCCGACGATGCGCTTGCCGGATCGGCGGGAAAATACGGCAACGTCGTCACGGCATCTGCGGCGGAGTTCGGTTACGCGCTCGAGCCCGACGGTCACGGCGGGTACAGACCGAACAACTATTCCGTGCTCGATTACAGCGAACCGTACGATGCGCTTGCAGCTGCCTCGCGCGTCGGTCATGTGAACGTCATGCGGGATTCCGACGGGCTTTTGCGGTACCACTTGCTTTACATCACGCTGCCGGACGGGGAGCGAGTAGAATCATTCTCTCTTGCCGTGGCAAAAATGTACAGTGAATATTACGGTGCCGAAATATCGGAACTGCCGCATACGGGCAGAATGGACGACTGGTATCTGAATTTCTCATCTTCGCCGGGTGATTACAGCGAGAACGTGTCAATAGCCGATATCATCGACGGAAACGTCTCGCCAGAACGATATGCGGGCAAGATCGTGCTTATAGGTATATTCACGGGCGGGTTCGGCGACAGTTATCTGACCGCCGCCGAACATGCGGTGCCGATGTACGGCGTGGAATTTCAGGCAAACGCGATCGAAGCCTTGCTCCGAGGCGATTACAGACGGACGGCTCCCCTGCTCCCGCAGGCGGCGATACTGTTTATCTTCACAGTTTTTGCCACACTCTTTTTCAGGAAAAGACGCGCCGCACCGGCAACGTTGGCGCTCGTCCTTTGCGGCGCCGTGTGGCTTATTCTGTGCAGGCTGCTGTATGACAATGTCGGCGTGGTGCTGCATGTGCTGTGGATACCGTCGTCGCTCGCCGCCGCGTACTGCGTGTGCCTTGCCGCGAATTATATAAGCGCTGCGCTTGAAGCACGACGCATCACGTCGACGTTCAAACGATATTTGGCGCCCGAGGTCGTAGGCGAGCTTCTCAAAAACAAGGACGCGCTCGAGCTCGGCGGGAAAGTAGTCAATGCGGCGGTTTTGTTCGTCGACGTTCGCGGATTTACTGCGATGTCGGAGAGTCTGCCGCCCGAGACAGTCGTTTTGATACTGAACCGTTATCTCACGCTTATATCGGACTGCATTTTCAAAAACGGCGGCACGCTCGACAAATTCATCGGCGACGCGGCGATGGCGTTCTGGGGGGCGCCGATTCCAAACGACGACCCGGCGCTCTATGCAGCGAGAGCCGCGATGGACATGATCGAAGGCTCGAAGATGCTCTCGGACGAGCTTGATAAACAGTTCGGAAAGACTTTGTCGTTCGGCATCGGCATAAACATGGGCGACGCCGTCGTCGGGAATATCGGCTCACAAAAGCGCCTCGACTATACCGCTATCGGCGATACGGTAAACACCGCGTCGCGGCTCGAATCCATCGCGCCCGGCGGCGTCGTATATATATCGCGCTCGGTCGCGGATGCACTCGGCGACAGGGCGGAGACGACGTCGGTCGGGAAAAAGTCTCTGAAGGGCAAGCGTGACGGGTTTGAAGTACTGACGCTCGACAGGCTCAAGTAAATCAGTTTGCCTACGATATGGGACGGGTACCGCGCGATCCTCAAAAAGGCACTCGCCCGACAACTGCGAGATCGAGATGATAGAGAGAGTCGCGTTTTACAAGCGCGCAAAAAGTGCATGCTGCATCGTCGCGACCTGCGAGACTGCTGTCTATGCAAACATACTTTTGAAAAAGTGCGTCGTGCCCGGGACGGTACTGTCAAGTATTTTCCGCAAAATTGTATACAAATTTGTGAATTTGCATGAACAGCGGAGCCGAAGCCCCGCCGGTTGAGCTACTCTTTTGTAGACCGAATCGTCACGCTTTCCATTATCAAGCAAATCCCAAAAGATCCCCCATATTATTTTTTATAGTGCAGTGTCTCCTTTGTGCTTACAAAGGAGACATTTTGAAAAAATGCGATTTTTGCATAAACAAAGAAAACCCGACTCGATCGGATCTCTCCGAAAGAGTCGGGCTTTAAAACTCAGATCAAGATATCGGTTCGGATATCCTTTTATCTTGCTCGAATAAAAACATGTACTTTCTCTACGACAATTAAACAGTGCAAAAAGAAGATGCTATGTCCTCGTAACTCACCAAGCTCACATTTCCCATCTCGTTCGCCTTGTCGACGCATCCTTTTGTAAATCCGGACTTTGCAAAGAGATAAAAGTACTTCTTCTTATACGTGAACAGTTCGCTGCGTTTTACGAGTGTTTCAAGCACGCCGAGACCGACCTTTTCGTTCGTCCATTTGCATTCGGCGAAAAGGGAAGTGGTTTTGTCCTGCTCGGCTAAAATGTCTATCTCCGCCCGGTTTCTGTTCCTCGGATTGCTGCCCCACCAGCGACCGAGAGATGAAAACTCCACTTGGCATTTGCCGTCAAGCAGCAGCTTCCATAGATACTGCTTGCAGATCTCCTCAAAAACCTTGCCCATGTATTCAGGCAAAAACGGTTCGATGCGCTTATAGGCGAGATCGGATGCGCCACGGGCGATGATAGAGAGGTTCTCGGGCACAAATCGATACCAAAAACGGAACAGGTTGTCCTCGATTGCGTAAATCGTTTTCCGTGACGCAGTTTCACCGTAAGGCGTTTCTTTTCGGATGATCCCGAGCGCGACGAGGTTCTTGACATAGGCGGAGCACACATTTGTGTCCTCGCCGACCTTGCCGGAAACCTCCGACATGCGGGTGGAGCCGGTGGCGATTGCCGTGATGATGGCGTTATACAGCGCAGGCTCCCGAACCTCATGTTTCAGAAGGTTTTCCGGTTCTTCAAAGAGCGCCGAGGTGGGATTCAGAAACGTATTTTTGATATTATCCTCAATGCTAAGCGCATCGTTCATTTGGAGCAGATATTGGGGCGTTCCGCCGACCATCCCGTAGATCAGCGCTTTATCTTCGTCTGAGAAATTCTTAAAATACCGGCAGGTCTCCTCAAAATCAAAGGGAACGACCTTCATCTGCGCAGTCCGCCGTCCGTAAAGCGGTGCTTTGTATGCCAGGACGTTATCTTCCATATAGGACATGGACGAGCCGCAGAGGATCAGCATCAGCTTTGAATCATCTTTGTATTTGTCGATAAGAAGCTGAAGCGTTGAGGCAAGACTTTTTTCCGACCGGGCGACATATGGGTACTCATCTATAGCGAGGATGAGCTGCTCATTTTCGGATAACCTGAACACATACTCCAAAGCCGCCTGAAAAGAGGGAAAGTACCCCTCCGTGTCAATTCCGGTACGGTACTCAAATATGCTCTTGCTGAAGTTCTCGAGATTTTGTTTTGCATTGCTCTCAACGCCCATAAAATAGATGGCGTTTTTGTCCCGAATGAATTGACTGATCAATGCTGTTTTCCCGACGCGTCGCCGTCCGTATATGACAGCAAATTCAAATTTATTTGAGGAATACAGCTTGTTCAGAGCTTCCAGTTCACGTTCTCTGCCGATAAACATAGCACTACCTCCATTGTAGGGTAACTATAGTATAGCACAGAGAAAGCAAATTAGTCAAGTACGATTCGGCAAATCACACATGACTAATTTTCGGTCTACAGATGTGTGCAATTTTTCTCAATAAGATTCAATAGTCCTGTTTGACAGATGCAAAGTCCTGTTTAGTCGATTCAAAGTCCTGTTTAGCTTTCTTGGAGTCCTGTTTAGCACGCCGCTGATATGCTTCACAAGGTTTTGAGGAGGACTGTTTTTGCCGAATTTATGTAAAGACCGGCGGAGCCGAAGCTCCGCCGGTTCAGCTAATATTCTTTTGTGATCCGAATCTCCAAGCACTCCATCATCAAACGAATCCCGAAAGAAACCCCATATTGAAATGCAGCTTGTTCGGCGAGTGCGTGCATCTCGTTGATTACATCATCGTATTTCTCAAGCATCTCCTTTTGCTGATCGGTCAATGTACCGGTGAGTTTATCGCGGTTTCTGCCCATGAGCGAGAGCAAGTACTTGAATTGCAGGTTCTCATGCAGGATCGTTCCTTCATCTTTTATTACGATTCTGTTGAGAGATAAAACATTTTTGCATCAGTTGCCTTTGAAAAAATGCTGATTGAATATATATTTTCCTTTTCCAAAGCCAGATATCGGAGATATCGCTCCGATAGAAAGCAACTTATTCAGGATTTCCGAAGCAGGGGATTTTGTTATTTCAAGCTCTCTTGCAATGTCTGTTCTGCCAAACGGAATATCATAACCGAATTTCTGAATCAGTCGTATGATATTATTTGCCGAACGGACCGAGATCCCGGTCTTTGTCAAAGCATCAAAGTCCTGCTTAACATCAGCAGAGTCCTGTTTAGCGAGTTCAAAGTCCTGTTTAGGTGTCTCAAAGTTCTGTTTGAGAGCGCCGCTGATATGTATAGTTCGGTTTTGAAGCGGACGCTTTTCGCCGAGCAGGAGATTCCTTAAAAACAGTTCAAGATATTCGGTTGTTTCGTGAACGCCTTTTTGCAGATTATTGTAGTTTGCGCGCACCATTGCGTTGCGGAAATACCATGCATTCTTCGCAAAAATGTCATTGGTCACGTTGAAACCGAGCGATTGCAGGTACTTGATAAAGAATACGGCAGTCGTGCGCGTGTTGCCTTCGCCGAAAACATGTATCTGCCAAAGCCTGGAGATAAAGAGTGCCAGATGACGAATGACCTCGTCCATCGACAACCCGGAATAATCAAACGCTTTTTCCTGAGAGATATCGTATTCTAATGTTGCACGCAGCTCTGTTGCTCCGCCGTACATAACGGTATCGCCGTTGAGTACCCACTCTTTTTTTGTGATATTATAATCACGAATCTCTCCAGCGTGCTTATAAATCCCCTCGAAAAGCCGACGATGTATTGAAAGATACTGTGTTACCGAAAAGGTAAATCCTTTTTCTGAAATAATCTTTGTAATTCGTGAAGAAACCTTGTCCGCTTCTTCGGTGCGAAGCTCTTCATTTTTGCGGTCAGATTTGTAGTAAGATTCGATCAATGCCTGAGCTTCATCAAGCGAAATTTCACCCTCAATGTTTTTGAGGGCGGTTTCTTTCAGATAGTCAGATGTTTCAAGCCCGTCCACTTCCTGAAGCCCGATAGCCGTATGCCAAGCGTAGCTTCGCTCCCGCTTTGATGGATCAGATTCGCGCTGATACTCCTCGAAGGGGTCTGAATTGTGAATATTTTCAATCGAATCATTAGTTCGTTTATTCATAGCTGCCTCCGTTACAAACCTTGTACCACTTCGGTATCAAGCTGCTTTTTTCGTTCCCTCCAGTCCGGCATACGAATGGTGAGAAAGTTGTAGAAATCCGAATTGTGATTTGGATACAGCAAGTGAGTCAATTCATGCAGTATCACATATTGAATACACCGAATGTTAGCTTTAAGCAAATATTCATTCAGAGTAATCTTGTTTTTATCAGGCGTACAGCTCCCCCACAGAGTCTTCATTTTCTTTATTCTGATCTCGGGTTTGTCTATGCCGTATTTACGGATAACAGACTGATAAAAATAATCGACTTCCTGCTGATAAATTGTTCTTGCGGTATTTCTCCACCACTTACTGAAAATGTTTTGAACCAGATCTTCATCTTCAACATCTGTTACAAACAGATGCACTTTTTTCTCGTCAACTTCCACGCGGTTAGTTATGGACGCCTCTTTATAAATCCGCATATCCTTGCCGAGAAACTGCGTTGATGAACCGTTTCTAATTTCAAGCAGATTATTGTGTCCGCTTGTTTTTTTATATTTGCTTATCTGATCGTCGATCCATTTTTGACGGCTGAAAAGAAAAGATTTGATC
Organism: uncultured Clostridia bacterium; assembly: GCA_947624945.1. Lineage (GTDB taxonomy): Bacteria > Bacillota > Clostridia > Oscillospirales > CAG-272 > DTU064. The sequence goes on from CANQMJ010000037.1 coordinate 14,254, forward strand.
CACTCGTCGGGGACATGCTCCGGAACTGATAAAATCACATCTAAAGAGCGAAAAACCTTCAAATGAATATTTTTTATATTTTTCCGGAGCAGTTTTACCTGAACCGTACCGTTGATAGGTCCCAAATTCAATTCAAACGTGTTCATCAGTATCTTGCAACCGCCACTTTCATGATTTCATCGATTATTAAATCAAGCATATCTATATTTGAATTGTTGATTTCATATTCGATTTCATCAAACATATCAAACAAGCAATCGTCTAATACACGATGGATCTGTTTGTGAACTACATCATTGTGTTTCCAATCACGCTTTGCGCGTTCAGCCACGGCTTTTGTGATTTCTCTTGAATGATCTGCAATTATGTTTTCGATCTTGTCCGTCAGTTTTAAATCAGATTTTGCTCTGAGAACAGTTACAACAGCGCCGTAAAATGCTTTTATGTCGCTGTCATTCGCGATAGACGCCGGATAATCTCTCGACGTTCTCCCGTTCCGGAAGTCATCTGCCATTGTTTCCATAGCAGTAAAGTATTTATCCGCGTCCCTTGTCTCATCATATTCCGCCAATGTTTTCTTGATTTTAGTTGAAAACTCTTCAAATAACAGCGGATCATCGTATCGTATTTGCTTAAGCTCTGACTCTATCCTTGTTTTTATTTTGTCTGCCTTTACATTATTTGGGTCATCTGACCGGAGAAGTTTGGCCATTGCTGTCTCATCTGTTATAGAAACGGGCTTGATTATTTGATGAACACCGGTTGCGTTGACAAACGTATCAAGAAGATTCTTTATTCCGTGTTCGTATTTCGACAGGTCGATCTCGTTGTCAAAACGCTCTATCACGCCTTGGCGGAGTTTGTCAAAGAATCTATAATCATTGCGGTACTCTTCAAGCTTGTCAAATCCGATCTCAATGAAAATGGCGCGATTCGTTAATGCCAGATTCAGCAGATTCGCATACTCTTTCAGCTTATCATAAAATTCATTTCTTTTTGCATCGTCTTCAAGACTTAATTGCCATGTGTCAGGGGTCGTGCTGTCATCAAATCCCGGAAACATGTCAAACAAGTCTTTGTGGGCTTGTTCGAGTTTATTTTTTTCGTCGATCGGTCCGAGTATGGCATTTTCGATATCAGCTTTGTCATATGAATTCATCAATGATTCCGCATCATCATAGAGGTCGACCGCCGCCCTTAACTTTTTGAAAATACCCCAATAATCTACGATCAGTCCGAAATCTTTACCCTTGTAAACCCGGTTTACGCGCGCGATTGCTTGAAGCAAATTGTGTTCCTGCAATGTTTTGTCAACGTATAATACGCCTGCAATCGGGGCGTCAAACCCTGTCAAAAGCATGTCTTTTACGATGAGCATGTTGATATCTCCGTATGGATTTTTAAAATCATCGCAGACAGAGTCGGTATATTTTTCATCGTTATCGCCAAACAGCGGCTTTACATATTTATTATGGTAATCTTTGATTTTTTTGATGGACGCGCTTGTGACATCGTCGTCATCGCCTTCGCGTTTATCCCCGAAAGTTATAACGACTCTCGGGCACGCTTTCCCGCCCGGCAAAGATGAAATAATATTGAAAACGTCGACTGCCGTTGCTCTGGATGAACAAACCACCATTGCTTTCAGACCTTTCGGCAAACAATAGTTGACGAAGTGATCATAAATGTCGAAAGCGATCAAATTGATTCTGCTGCTTGCCTCCGCAAGTTTAGACCATTTACTGTATTTGTTTTTTAATTCTTTTTTTGCTTCATCCGGCAGATTTTCGGTCAGGCTCTCAAAATATGCGTCAATAGTGTCTGACGGATCATTTTGCTTGACTTTTCTTCCTTCGTAAACGAGCGGAACGGTGATCTTATCCTCAATGGAGCGTTTCATCGTATAATTATGGATCGGATCGCCGAATTTTTCATATGTATTGCGTTTTGATTTTGCAATCAGAGGCGTACCTGTAAACGCTATGAACGTCGCATTGGGCAATACGTTTCGCATATAGTTGTACATGGCGCTGTACTGGGAACGGTGTGCCTCGTCGATCAACACGTAGAATTTTTCACTGTCCGGCTCAAGATAGTGATTTTTGCAGACAGTTTCAAACTTGTTGATCAGAGTTGTTATGACAACATTGCCTTTATCTTTCAGGATCGTTTTGAGTCCTTTTCCGGTCGCGGCTCGAACGGGCGCCATCTGAGAATTGGCAAAATTGTCGCGTATCTGCTTGTCAAGATTCACACGGTCTGTGACTATGACAAAACGGGGATGCTCGTTTGATTTCAAAAACTGTATTTTTTTGACCAGCATGACCATTGTAAGCGATTTGCCGCTGCCCTGCGTATGCCAGATGACGCCGCCGGTCGTTTCGTTACCGTCTTCTCCGTTTATTCTCCGGACCGCATTTTCGACAGCGAAAAACTGCTGATGCCGGCATATTTTCTTTATGTTGCTGTCGTAGATGATGTAGTCATGTATAAGTGTGAGAAATCTCTTTTTATCGAGCAGGGAAGCGGCGGCGCGGTCCTGCTCGATAATGCTGCCGTCGGGAGAGCACTTTTTGCAGATCTCTTCCTGCCACTGTACGTCGTCCTCTCGCCACTCAACAAAGTAATCGGCTCCTGTTCCGCACGTACCGTATACGACTTTATTCGGATTCATGGCAATGACCATCTGAGCGTACTTAAATAGTTGGGGGATATAATCGGGTCCCATGTTCCTGACGTTTTGCAAAACACCTTCTTTTACGTCAACGCTCGATTTTTTACACTCTATGACCGCAAGCGGGATACCGTTTACCATGATAACGACGTCCGGGCGCGCGTACTGTCCGTTGGAACGCTCTACGCTGAATTCCTCCGTGACCTGCCAGATATTGTTCGCCGGATGTTCAAAATCGATGTATGACAGATCAAAAGACTGCCGGACGGGAACGCCCTGATCGATCACAACGTTTTCTTCAACGCTGATCCCGAGTGTCAAAAGGTTGTAGATCTCTTTGCTCGCCATGGAAAGACCTTGCAAAAGCGAGGCGTCCAAAGCGTTAACCGCGCGCTGAATAGACTCACCCGAAAAGTTGAGCTCGAAGTTTTTATATTTGAACGACTGCTTGTGCATAAAGCGAATAAGCTCGTCCGTGAAGATCACTTTTGACAAGCTGCCGCGTTTTTGCTCCGCCTCGCTCCTTGAAACATATTCGTATCCCATCTTTTGCAGGAAAGATATTACTCTGTCCTGACATTCCGGGCGTTCATTAAAAATTTTGTGGTCCAGCATAAAGATAACTCCTGAAGCAGTATGCTATTTCCTAACAAATTTATGTTTGCACTTTTCACACAAGTTCTTGTATTTTACAAGATCCTCAAATCCGCTCGGCATGATTCGACCTTCCAAAAGTAATTGCTCTTGCAGGTTGTCATTGGGCCATCTAAAACATGGACCCGTAGTTACTTTTATTGATCGGAGCACATCGTGGGGAATATCGACGCTTATCTTTTCGGCATTGATTGCAGATGATAAACGAATACGCAGTCTTACTTCTTTTTCATATTGCCATGCATAGTTCTTGATATATCCGGTCATCTTTGGATCCGTGTCGATACCATAGAGAGGATATGTTTCACTAACTGTAATGCTTTTTCCATTATGCGTCAATCGAAGAGCGTCGCTTCCTTTTTTGCCGCTGACATATACTATATCATTCAGACTCAAATCAAAATTTTCCTGATATACGATGTTTTCGATGCTGTCGAACGTCGTGATCTGCGTGATACTGTTTACCCATTTGATCATTTTTGCTTTTGGTATGGCTATTCTGACTGCATCCTGCCATGGAAGACAATATAAACCCCACATAGCCATTATTTCAGATGAACCGAATGAAAAACAACCGACGTATATTTTTTTCCATTCTTCCATTGAACCTTTCATCAGCGCTTCATGCTGATCATTGATTTCGATCGAGTTGCCGCGGGTCAGCACAAAAGTTTTATTGCTAAATATTTTTGTTAATGAATTCCATGTAGTATAGTGATAATAATAGTCGTGACTGCGTCCTCTTTCTTTTAAGAAAGTAATCATGGAATCTATATTTTTTATGTCTGTAATCTTTAGCATCATACCCTCACGATTCCGTTCAAAAGATATTGTTGTAATACTTTTCTTTGCTTCTGCAATATTTCGGACTTACGCTGATGAAGGGTGATAAGGTTGTCGAGGTGCGTGAAAAACTCTGCAATTTGCTTCTGCTCTGCTATTTCCTTTGGCTTCTGAATATCCATTTCAGAAATCATTTCAAGGCG
>CANQMJ010000038.1 GCA_947624945.1 uncultured Clostridia bacterium
CCATGCCCTTTTCGAATCTGCCCGAGCTCTCGGTGCGGATGTTCATCGCCTTCGCCGTTCTGCGGACGGAGACGCCGTTGAAGTTCGCGGACTCGAATATGACGGTCGCGGTCGAGTCCGTGATCTCGCTGTTCGCGCCGCCCATGACGCCCGCGAGGGCGACGGGCTTGTTGTCGTCGGCGATGACGAGCATGGAGGAGGTGAGCGGCGTGTCCTCGGATTCGATGTCGAGCGATTTGTAGAGCTCGCCGTCGTGAGCGCGGCGCACGTGGATATGAGCGCCGTCGAGGCACTTATAGTCGAACGCGTGCATCGGCTGACCGTATTCGAGCATGACGTAGTTCGTGATGTCGACGATGTTGTTTATCGGGCGGACGCCCTCGGCGCGTAGTCTCGCCCTCATCCAGAGCGGGGACGGCGCTATCTTCACGTTTTTGACAGCCTTCGCGCAGTAGCGCGGGCAGAGGTCGGGAGCTTCGATGTCGACTTTGATGTAGTTCGTCACGTCGTCGCCGTCGCCGAGAGGCTTCACCTGCGGCGTCGAGATGTGGCATTCGCGGTCGAACGTCGCCGCCGCCTCCTTTGCGAGTCCGATGATGGACAGGCAGTCGGGACGGTTCGGCGTTATCTCATAGTCGACGACGATGTCGGAAAGCATGAGCGCTTCGCGTATGTCGACGCCGACCTTGTCGGCGAACTCTTCGCCGAGGATGCAGATGCCGCTGTTGTCGTTGCCGGGCATGTCGTGGCTCGTGAGTCCGAGCTCGCCTATCGAGCAGAGCATACCGTCGGACGGCAGTCCGCGCAGCTTGCCCGCCTTTATCTTGACGCCGCCGGGGAGCGTCGCCGGAGCCTTTGCCGCCGGCACTATCGCGCCCTCGAACACGTTCTGCGCGCCCGTGATTATCTGACGCGGCGCGCCCTCGCCGCAGTCGACGGAGCAGACCCAAAGATGGTCGGAGTCGGGGTGGCGCTCCATTTTGACGACTTTTGCGACGACGACGTTTTCGATGTCGGTCGCGAGGATGTCGAACAGCTCGACCTTGCTGCCCGTGTCGGTCATTCTGTCGGAGAAATATTTCGGGTCAAGGTCGTCGACCTTGACGTAATCATTGCACCAGTTGAGTGAAAGCTTCATTTTCCTATCCCCCTTTTATCTGAACTGCGAGAGGAAACGCAGGTCGTTTTCGTAGAACAGACGCAGATCGTCGATGTGATACTTGAACATAGCGGCGCGCTCGATGCCGATGCCGAACGCGAACCCGCTGTAAACGTCCGGGTCGATGTCGCAGCCGCGCAGCACGTTCGGATGCACCATGCCGCAGCCGAGCAGCTCTATCCAGCCCTCTCCCTTGCAGAGACTGCACCCCTTGCCGCCGCATGCGAAGCACGAGACGTCGACCTCCGCCGACGGTTCCGTAAACGGGAAGTGATGCGGGCGGAAGCGTATGCGCGTGTCGGCGCCGAACAACCCTTGAGCGAACGCGAGCAGCGTACCGCGAAGATCGCTCATCGTGATCCCTTTGTCTACGACGAGTCCCTCTATCTGATGGAAGTTCGGCGAATGCGTCGCGTCGAGCTCGTCGGAGCGGTAGACGCGTCCCGGCGAGATTATGCGTATCGGCGGCTTCTGCTTCTCCATCGTGCGCGCCTGTACGCTCGACGTCTGCGAGCGCAGAAGTATTTTGTCGGTGATGTAGAACGTGTCCTGCGTGTCGCGCGCGGGGTGTCCTTCGGGAATGTTGAGCGCCTGAAAATTGTAATAGTCAAGTTCGACCTCGGGTCCGTCGACGATAGTGAACCCCATGCCGAGGAATATATCCTCCATGTCGCGCTGAACCTGTGCGAGCGGATGGCGTCCGCCGACCGGCGGCAGCTTCGACGGCATCGTGACGTCGAGGCGTTCTGCCTCGAGTCTCGCCTCCTTCGCGTGAGCTTCACGCTCCGCTTTGAGAGACGTGATCTTTTCCTCGATATAGGCGCGGACCTCGTTTGCGAGAGCGCCTATCGCGGGTCTTTCGTCCGCCGACAGCGCGCCCATGCCGCGCAGAACTGCGGTCAGCTCGCCCTTTTTGCCGAGGTATTTGATGCGCAGCGCCTCAAGGTCTGCGCCCGCGTCGCGAAGCGCCTCTTCCGCCTCGGCTTTTATCGCTAAAAGCTTGTCTTTCATTTTTTCGGTTTCCTTTCATGTTATGAAAAAGCTCCGTCCCGAAAATGGGACGGAGCATGATTCCGCGGTACCACCCAAGTTCCCGACAGTTATACTTCGGGCGCTCTGCGGTCTGTAACGGGACCGTCCCGTGACACGCTACAGGACGCGCACAAACGTGCGCACGTTCACATGTCCTGCTCCGGGGCGAAATGCTCATCGCCGCGCCGCACGCCTTCTCACCTGTCGGCGCTCTCTTTGGCGACGTTATGACGTTCGCGGTCCCCATCAATGCATTTAGAATATAAACGTATTCTACCACTGTTTTTCGAATATGTCAAGTTTTTGCATAAAGAAACTTTCGGGGAAAGTTTCGGAAAGCGTCGGACGGGGCGATCACGAAAGAAAGATGTGCCTTTGTAAAAGCAAAAATTTCACGTTAATTTGTGAAAAGTGCTTGACAAATCATTGTTTTTGTGGTATAATATAGGCGGTTCAAGAAAGCCAGTGTTTCCCCCACTCTTTCCGCGAAGCGATGCCGCCACCGTCCAAATAACGGTATCGAGCCGTAGGCTTCCGGTTTCACCTATGCGTACCGTGCTCATGCGATGCTCGGCGCTGTCAGCGTCCGACGCAGACACGATGCTTGGACGGCGCAGTCGACATGCCGCGAGGGAGCTGTTCGCAGGAAGTGTTGACGCGATATTCTTTTGGAGAGGGGGTTCGGGCGTAGGTTGGCGCGAAGCGACAAACTACCACCTTTCTCTTTTTAAGAAAGGGTCCTCATCCGGCACCGTCTCTTTCTTGCGAGAAAGTCCCCCTTGTCAAAAACCTGTTCGAAGGTTTGAAAGACGTCACCACGTCAGGTGTGCAAAGATAGTTGCCGGTCGTTACAGACTGTACGAACATCCGCGTGTGAGCAGTATCTCCTCACTACGTTCGGAGCTACGACACGTTTTCGCTTCGCGAAAAGTGTGGGAGATGCCAGTTGCGGTAACGGGTGAGCGAGTACGCGAAAAGTAAAAAATAATACATAATTTTGTGAAAAGCGCTTTGACAAATCACAAAAAATATGGTATAATATAGGCGGTCAAGGAGATGGGGGCGGTTGCGACGAGCCGCTGTGCGCCGGAAAGCGCATGAATCCGCCGCGCGTCAGATTCGTTTTATTTCGGAAGAAATCCCGTCACGAGCACGACGGCGCCGAGCACGATCCTGTATACGCCGAACGACGAGAACGTGTGCCTTTTGACGTAGTCGGTGAGGAATCGTATCGCGTACATCGACACAACAAACGCGACGACGCATCCGATCATGAGCGCCCCCCACTCGGTCGAGGTCATCGCCGTCTCCGCGTCGAGCGCGTATTTGACGGCTTTGAGTCCGCTCGCGCCGAGCATCGTCGGTATCGCCATGAAGAACGAGAACTCCGCCGCCGCAGTGCGCGACAGTCCGAGCAGCATCGCGCCGAGTATCGTTGAACCAGACCGCGATGTACCGGGTATTATTGCAAGCACCTGAAACGCGCCTATCAAAAGCGCGGTCTTTATCGGTATCTTGTACGGGCTTTTGATCGTCGGCTCCTTGTCGGCGCGGTAGCGCTCGATGATGATAAAGAGGACGCCGTATATTATCAGCGTCGCCGCGACGACGGGTGCGTTATAAAAGTGAGCGTCGAACCAATCGTCAAGAAGCAGTCCGAGCACCGCGGACGGTATGACCGACACGACGACGATGAACCACAAGTGCCACGTTGCGAGCTTCTGATTTTCGGTTTTATTTTTGCCGAACGGCCACAGCTTGTCAAAATACGTCACCACGACGGCGAGTATCGCGCCGAGCTGTATCACGACGCGGAACATCTCGAGGAAGCTGTCGCTGAGTCCCTTGAACGGTATCCATTCCTCGAAAAGTATGAGATGTCCCGTGCTCGACACGGGCAGCCATTCGGTGATACCCTCGACGATGCCGTAAAATATCGCCTTTACAAGCTCAAGAAAATCCATAAAGACACACTCCAAAAAGTTTTATACGGAACGCAGTATGTCGCCCGGCTCGACGTCGAACGGCATGTTCACCGTGTACTCCATTTCCGGGTGCGGCGTCGAGTCTATCGTCTCGCCGTCACCGCCTGTCAGCTCCGTCACTGAAAACCGTCTCCCGACATGTCCCGGCGATACGATTTCTACCTCGTCGCCAAGGCAGAGCTTGTTTTTCTGGCACATACGCGCCGTACCCGCAGTTTTATCATATGACAAAACTGTTGCAAGATATGATTTGTCGCGCAGATATCCGCCCGAGCTGACCGTGTTCGCGCCTTCGTTCGGAGCGCCGTAGAAAAATCCCGTGCAGTATTCGCGGTGCGACACGCTCTCAAGCTCGCGCATAAGGCGATCGTCAAAGACGTATCCGTCGCCTTCCCTGCCGTAGCTGTCGATCGCTATCCTGTACGCGTTAGTCGTGACCGCCGTATAGTACGCGCTCTTGACGCGTCCCTCGATCTTGAAGCTGTCGACGCCCGCCTCGACGAGCTCCGGCACATGCTCTATCATGCACAGATCGCGCGAGCTCATGACGAACGTCCCCTCCGGGTGCTCCTCGACGGGGATAAGCGTGCCGGGGCGCTTTTCCTCCATTATCTCGATGCTTTTGACTTTGTAGTTCCATCTGCACGGCTGCGAGCAGTTGCCTCTGTTCGCGTCGCGTCCCGTGAAATAGTTGGAAAGCAGGCATCTGCCGCTGTACGATATGCACATTGAGCCGTGTATGAACGCTTCGAGCTCGAGCGTGCCGGGCGTGTTCGCCCTGATCTCCCGTATCTCGTCGAGCGTCAGCTCGCGCGCGAGCACGACGCGCTTCGCGCCGAGTCTGTGCCATGCGCGGCACGCGGCCGCCGACACCGCCGACGCCTGCGTCGATATGTGTATTTCGAGTTCCGGCGCACGCTCGCGCACAAGGTCGACGACGCCGATGTCGGAGACTATAACGGCGTCCGCCTTCGCGTCAGCGAGCATGTCGATATAAGACGCAAGCTCGCCGTATTGCTCCGTGCGCGGCATTATGTTGACCGTGACGTAGAGCCGCCGTCCGTTTTCGTGCGCGACCTCGACTGCCTCGTATATTTCCTCGCGTGTGAAATTGTCGCACGCGGACCGCATGCCGAACGATTTGCCCGATATGTATACAGCGTCGGCGCCGTATCTTACGGCGGCGCGGAATTTTTCCATGTTGCCCGCCGGAGAGAGCAGCTCGGGAAGTTTCTTATTCATGCGACGCCTCCGCGTTTCCGTTTTCGCCGTCGGCGTCGGCGTCCGCGTCTTTATCTTTGTCCTTTTTCTTTTTCTTCGGCAGCTTGTCCCTGTACTTTTTAGCCGGACGTATTCCGAAGCCGAGCAGCGTCGTCAACTCGAGTATCGCGGCGGCGACGAAAACGAGCCATATGCTGCGCTGCTTCATGATGGTCACGAACAGCGCCATCGCTATCGTCCATATGACGAGCGACGTACACGTAAAGCACCACAGCCGTCCGCTCCACACGCAGCATAAAACGAGCGCCACGACCGCGGACACGGGCGCCGCCCATACGAAAAGCTGCCACGCCACGATGCCGTACGCGTAGCACGCCGCGAACGACGATACGGCGATGAACCATATCCCGAGCAGCGATATGAGCGTTATGAGCGTCTGATTGCGCGTCATCCTGCGCCGCGGTTTTTCGGTCTCCGGCAGCTCGGACTTGTCGTGTTCCTCGAGCAGGTAGTCGACGGTTACGCCGTACATGTCCGCGATCGTTTTGAGCACCGCGACGTCGGGCATGCTCTCGGCGCGTTCCCATTTCGACACCGCCTTGTCCGAGTATGAAAGGCGCGCCGCTACCTCCGCCTGCGTCAGCTTCGCCGAGACACGCAGACTTATGAGATTTTTCGCGATTATGTATCTGTAATCGGTCATGGTGTCCCCTTTCGTTTGCTTTCCGCGGCGTGCGGTCATTCGTTCTTTCTATTTTATCAGCTTTCACGTCAAAAGTAAATAGATTTGCGGCGAAACTTTCAAAAGAAAATGAGCACGCAAATTCGGCGTTATACGTCCGTGTGCGCGAGCAGATAGCGTTTATAGAGCTTTTCTTCGACGTAGCCGACGACGCGTCTGTAACAGACAGGGTCGTGCATGCCGCCCGCGATGCCCGCTATCGGTATGCCCTGAACGAATTTCATCGTCATCATCGCGTCCGACAGCGCGTGCGCGGTGCGTCTCGACTGCTCCCGTGTCTCGCGCTCCGTCGGAGTATACGGCGACGTCAGCATTTCGTCGACTTTTCGGTCGGCGTCCGCGAACGCGACGCCGTCGAGAAGCGACGTTTCCATCATGCATAGGAGCAGATAACGCTCGCCCGCGTCGTCTGTGTCGACGCCGAACCGCAGCGCCGTGCGGAACACGCCGCGCAGAAGCACGGTCGTGAAAATCGCCGCGTCCGGCACGCCGATGCCGAGCGCGCCGAGAGTTATCCCCTCCGCCGCCGTCAGCGCCGTCAGTGCGCGGTTAGCGCGGCGCGAGCTTTTGCGGACTCGTTTCACGTCGCGTCTCTGTCCGCGCCGCCCGACGGCATAGTCGAGCACCTCGAAGCTCTCCCTGACGCGCTCCGTTTTTCCGACGGTGACTGCGCCTCCGTGAACGAAAACGACGTCGAACACCTTTGCAAACGACGCATCGATCAGCCGTTTTACATTCTCCGGCAGCGGCAGTTCGAGTCTATGTCCGCGTTCGCGCGAACCGCGTTTTTTCTCGCGCTCACGCAGCCGCAAAAGCTCACGCTCGCACGACGCGCAAGTTCTATTCGATATGTATTCCCCCACAGTGTATTCCCTCCGTGCAGTCGTTTTTTGTCATTATATGCGCGGGTGGAGAAAATTTCTTTATGTTGGCGGGATTTTAGATGTGTGCGATAAAAATAATAGAGTAGTAAAAGTTCTTGAAAAGAAAGAGGTCCGGAGAAAGGAAAACTTCTTTCAAGAAGTTTTCCTTTCTCCGGAAATTCTTTTATTTCTCAATCGGCAACTCGAACCAGAACGTGCTGCCGGCGCCGACTGTGCTCGACACGCCGAAGCGCGCGTTATGAAGGAGAAGTATCTCCTTCACTATGGAGAGGCCGAGTCCGGAGCCGCCGACGCCGCGCCGGTGCGTTTTATCGACTTTGTAGTAGCGGTCCCATATGAGCGGAAGGTCTTCCTTTGCTATTCCCTCTCCCGTGTCCGTCACCGACACGCGCACGACGCCGTCCGACAATGTCATCGCAACGCTCACGGTCTTGTCCTCGCCCGTGTAGTTGACGGCGTTGCCGATGAGATTGTATATCACCTGGAGTATGCGCGTCTTGTCCGCGTTGACGATCACGGGTTCGTTCGTCGGCTCGTACACTATCCTGTACCCGTCAGCGCCGTACAGCTTGTCGACCCGCTCGACAGTCTCGGTCACCGCCTCGCCGAGGTCGAATTTTGCGAGCGTGAGCTCTTGCCGTCCGGTGCCGAATCTCGACAGCTCGAGAAGGTCCGACACGAGCGTCGACAGTCTGTGCGTCTCGTCTATCACGACCTGCATGTTCTCGGGCGTGTTCTCGTCCGGTATGTCGCGCATCATCTCCGTATAGCCCTCGATGAGCGTCAGCGGCGTGCGCAGGTCGTGCGACACGTTCGCTATGAGCTCCTTCTGCATGCGGTCCGCTTTCGTGAGCTCGAGCGACGCCTGCGTAAGCGTGTCCGACAGCTCGTCTATTTCGCGGTAGCCGCCCCTGACAGCGCCGCCGTCGTATCTGCCCGATGAAAGCGCCTTCGCCTCGCGGTTGACGTCGAGTATCGGCGCCGACACGTGCCATGCGATAAATCCCGCGAGCGCCGCCGCCAAGAGGAGCGTTATTATCGTTATCCACAAAAGCTGTATCTTTAACGCCTCGACCGTCGACGACACGGGCGCCGCCGAGCAGTTGAGGAACACGACGGCGTCGCCGCCGTCGTCGGTCACGACGGCGCGCGTATACAAAACGGAGTCGGGTATCGAGTCCGCGAACGCGTCGAGGTCGAAACTGCGCACATATACGCCGTCGTCGGACTCTCTCGCGCGCATATAGTACGACGTCAGCGACTCCGAGTCGATGTTGTGCAGCATGCAGCCGTACGAGATGTGCGAGTCCGCGATGCGGTAGCCGCTGCGGTCGACGAAATAGTAGACGGAGACGCAGAGCTCGTATTTCGCCGACAGCTCGCCTACGAGCGAGGTGAGTTTATCCGTGTCGAGCGATTCGACGACGGAGCGCCCGCCGCCGTAAACGGTGACGCTGCCGTCTTTGTTTTGATGCGCTATAACACCGTTTTCGCCGCTGTCTGCCGTCAGCTTTTGTACCTCGTTCCCGATCTTTATCGACGCGTCCTCGAGGCGCGACGTCATGATGCTGCCGTAAAAGTTGTCGAGCAGGAATATCTGAAACAGCCACACGAGCGCTATCACCACGGCGACGAATGCGAAAAGATACGCGAGTATGCGCCAGCGCACGCCGAACGAGCGGCGCTTTCTGCGAGTCTTAGGCGCGTCGGTCCCGGTCAGCGCCTGCTCGGTGTCAAAATTACCGTCCGTCATTTTTCGGTATCAAAGCGGTAGCCGACGCCGCGCAGCGTCACGATATGCGACGCGTACGGTCCGAGGCTGCGGCGCAGCAGCTTTATATGGGTGTCGAGCGTTCTGTCGTCGCCGTAGAAATCGTAGCCCCACACCTGCGTTATTAGCGTTTCGCGCTTGAGCGCTATGTTGCGGTTTTTGAGCATGTAGAAGAAGAGCTGGTACTCCTTCGGCGACATATCGACTCTCTTGCCGTCCCTGTACACGATGCGCGCCGTCATGTCGACCCTGAGCCCGTCGAGCTCGAATATCTCGTGGTGAGCGTCGTCGCCCGCGCCCTCGGCGCCGGCTCCCGTATGCGGCCGCCCGTTGACGCGCTTCATTATCGCGTCTATGCGAAGCATCAGCTCCTTCGGCGAGAACGGCTTGACGACGTAGTCGTCGATGCCGAGCTCGAACGCGTTTATCTTGTCGTATTCCTCGCCTCTTGCCGAAAGCATTATTATCGGGACGTTTGAAAATTTTCTTATCTCTCTGCACGCCGAAAAGCCGTCGAGCTCCGGCATCATTATGTCGATTATAAGTATGTCGTAGCCGCCCTCGCGCGCCATCTCGACGGCGCGGATGCCGTCCGCAGCCTCGTCGGTCGTATGGCCCTCGAACGCCGCATACTTGCATATCATGCGCCGTATGCGCTCCTCGTCATCGACAACAAGTATCTTATACATTGCCATGCCCCCCTTTTTATGTTATTGTATCAAAAAGATGCGCAAAATTCAAGACCGGGGGGAAGCTCTCGGATAAAAGTTTCCCCCCGATCCCCCGTCGTCGGGTCGTTATTCGGTCATTCGTCCACTATGTTGAGTTCTGAGCCGCGTTCGAAGCATTCGAGCTCGATGTTGACGTATCTGCCGCCTCTTATGACCATGCCGCTTACCTTATCGCCGACCTTGTGACTCTTGAGGACGGCTCTCACATCCGCGAAATCCGTTATCTCGACGCCGTCGAGCTGGACAATTCTGTCGCCGGGCTCGACCTGATCGTCGTTGTAGCCTTCGTCAGCCGAATTTACATAGATGCCGAACGAATTCACGCGGTACTGCATCAGCTTCTGATAATCGTCTATGTTGAGGACCGTTATCTTGAACGATACGCGTCCCGGGACGTAGCCGAGCTCGAGCAGGTCGTTCGTGACAGATGTGACGTCGTCTATCGGGATTGCGAATCCGAGTCCCTCGATGCCCGTTTCCGAATACTTTGCGTTTACGATGCCGACGAGCTCGCCCGCCATGTTGAACATGCCGCCGCCCGAGTTTCCGGGGTTGACCGCCGCGTTCGTCTGGAGAAGGTTCATCGTCTCGTCGCCGACCGTGATCTCGCGGTCGAGCGCGCTTATAATGCCGTTTGTGACGCTGCCGCCGAGCGTGCCGAGCGGGTTGCCGATTATTACGACCTCCTCGCCGACGACGAGGTTAGACGACATGCCGATCTTTGCGGGCTTTAACCCTTCGGCGTCGATCTTGATTATCGCGATATCGGTGTCGGTGTCCTTGCCGTAGAGCGTCGCCGGGTACGTCTCGCCGTTCGTGAGGCGAACGTTTATCGTCGACGCGTTGCCGTACGTATCGCTCGTTATGACGTGGTTATTCGTGACTATATAACCGTCCTCGCTGATTATGACGCCGCTGCCCGCGCCGGACGAGTAATAGAAGCTGTCCTTTGCCGTGTACTCGGTCGTTATCTCGACGACGGAGTCGGCGACCTCGGCGACGACGTCCGCGATCGTTCCCTTTTCCGACGTGCCGAGCGAGTTCGGCGCGACGGTGAATCCGGCGGGGCCGTTCTTGCCGTCCTGCGCCGCAGTTTCGTCGGCCGCATCGACTATTTTGCCGCTCGCGTCGACGGTCTCGGTTCCGTCAGCAGGGGTGTCCTGACCCGTCATATACGCCGCGCCGACGAATATCGTCGAGGCTACGACGAGCGCCACGAGCACTACGAGTGCTATCACGACGGGCGCCTTGCCGCGCTTCTTTTTCTTCGGCGGCTTCGGAGGCGGCGTCGGTGTGCCGTAACCGTATCCGTACTGTCCGCCGTAGTAGTAGGGGTTATACTGGTAGTACGAGGACTGCGGCTGTCCCTGCTGTCCCTGCTGCTGTCCTGCGCCGTACTGTCCGTTGTACTGTCCGTATCCGCCCTGCGGCTGCTGCGGCTGCGGCGGCTGCATCTGCGGCTGTCCATACGACTGTTGATAAGCGTTTACGTTGTCGTGCGGTGCAGACGCTTCGCGCGGCTTGTTATCGACGCTGTTTTTTTCGGCGTCACTTACGTCGTTTTCTCTGTTTTCGTTTTTTTCTTCGTTTTCGTCGTTGTTTTCTCCGTAAATATATTCCGACATGTGATTTTACCTCACTTTCGCAAATTTGCTCTTGTTTTTACTTTGTGATTCGATTATAATTTTGTTATGTGAACACTGTATGACGTCGGGGGAAAATCTTTTTGAATTTTTGACGCATATGTCAACCGTCCGCCGTCACATTATAACGTGGGGTACCGCAAATGAAACTGAACTACAAAAAGACAGTGCTCGTCGGATTCGCGTTCTTTTTAATATGCGCGTTCTGGCAGGCGTACGACACGATAGTGCCGCTGATCCTGACGAACAAGTTCGATATGTCGCAGGGCTGGTCCGGCTTCGTCATGGCGCTCGACAACGCGTTCGCCGTCGTGCTTCTGCCCATCTTCGGCAACATATCAGACAAAGCCTCGACGCGTCTCGGACGGCGCACGCCGTTCATCATCTTCGGCACTGTCGCCGCCGCCGTGTTCTTTGCTATACTCGGCGTCGTCGACACGCTGCCCGTTTTCATCGCAGTCCTTCTCTGCACGCTTCTTTCAATGGCGACGTTCCGCTCGCCCGCCGTCGCGCTTATGCCCGACGTTACCGTCAAGCCGCTGCGCTCGAAGGGCAACGCCGTCATCAATCTGATGGGTACGGCCGGCAGCATCATCGTGCTCGTGCTCGCGACAGTATACAAGACGAGCGAGCCCGGCAAGACGGACTTTTCCGCATACATGATAACGGTCTGCGGCATCATGGCGGCGGCGCTGTGCGTATTCGTCCTCACGGTGCGCGAAAAGAAGTGGGCGGCCGAGATGGAGGAGGACACGGTCCGCTACGACTGCGACCGCGAGTCGCAGGAGCGCTCGGACACGGGTAAGCTGTCGCGCTCGCAGTTCGTCTCGCTCATACTGATACTCGCCTCCGTCGCGCTTTGGTACACGGGCTATAACGCCGTCACGTCCAAATACTCCGTCTATGCGACCGACATCCTCGGCATCAGCTATTCGACGACGCTGCTGCTCGCTAACGCCGCCGCCGTCGTCACGTATATTCCGATAGGATTTCTCGCGTCCCGCATAGGGCGCAGAAAGTCTATCCTGATAGGCGTCGCGGCGCTCGCCGTTGCTTTCGGCGGCGCCGCCTTCATCGGACCCGGCACGTCCGTCATTGTAATGGACATACTGTTTGCGCTCGCCGGCATCGGCTGGGCGACGATAAACGTCAACTCGTTCCCGATGGTGGTGGAACTCGCCAAGTCCGGCGACGTCGGCAAATACACGGGCTTCTACTACACCGCGTCGATGGCGGCGCAGATAGTCACGCCAATTCTGTCCGGCGTGCTGATGGACAACTTCGGCATGCGCGTCCTGTTCCCGTACGCCGCCGTGTTCGTCGTGTTCTCGTTCTGCACGATGCTGTTCGTCCGCCACGGCGACTCGAAGCCGCCGAAGTCAAAATCAAAGCTTGAAGCGTTCGCCGACGCGGACGCGGACTGACGTATGCATATGAATATAAGACTAATTATACTGTTTATAGTTGTTCCCGTACTCGCGCTGATTTATGTTTTTGCGATAGCGGGACGGCGGCGCCGTCCCGACGCGCCGGACTTTTTCCGCCGTCTATATGCGCACCGCGGGCTGTTCTCGCCGCAGGCGCAGAATAAGGTGCCGGAAAATTCGCTCGCCGCTTTCCGTCTCGCCGTCGAGCACGGGTTCGGCATCGAGCTCGACGTACACGTATCCGCCGACGGCGAGCTGTTCGTGTTCCACGACGATACGCTGTCTCGCGCATGCGGCGAAAACGTGTCGGTGACGTCGCTCACGTATGATGAGCTTTCGTCGCGCTCCCTTTTCGGCAGCAACGAGCACATACCGCTCTTCTCCGACGTGCTGAAACTCATCGGCGGCAAAGTGCCGCTCATCGTCGAGGTCAAATGCGCGCCGCGCGAACCTGTTGCGCCCGTCTGTGAGCGCGTCAAGCACATGCTTGACGGATATTCGGGCGCATACGTCATCGAATCGTTCAATCCCGGCGTCGTACACTGGTTCCGCAAAAACGCGCCATATGTGTTCCGCGGGCAGCTCTCGGAGCAGTTCTTCACTCCCGGTCACCGCGACCCCGCGCGGTTCGCGCTCCATCATCTGCTCGTCAATGTCCTCGGACGTCCCGATTTCGTCGCCTACAACTGCCGCCACAGACGCGCGCTCGCGTTTCGCATTTGGCGGCGTCTATACCGTATGCCCGCCGCCGGATGGACCGTCCGCGACGCGGACACTATGCGGACGCTCATACGCGAGGACGCCTACGACTGTCTGATATTTGAGGGGTTCGTGCCTGATGAAACTTCGTTCTGAACGCATACTTCTGCGCGTCGGCTCCGTTTTATTGATGCTCGCCGCCGCCGTATGCGCGATATATTTCACATGGCGCGCGCAGATGACCTCGATCGTGCAAAGTCTTTCGCCGATGCAGTATCTTTTCAGCGACGACGAGCTCGAGCATCGGCTCTCCGCGTTTGAAGCCGCCGACAACGTATACGCCGCCGTCGCAGGCGCGGACAAGAAGTACGACGTCGGCAGCGATTTTCTCGATTTTCTGTTTGCCGATGAAAAAATAAACGCGTCAGGCACGCTGTCCGATTCGATACGCAGCTACATCGTCTCGAACGGCTACGACGACGAGATGTGGGGCAGGCTGACGGGGCTTTCGTTCTCTGTTCTATATGATATATACACCGGCGCGGCAAATGACGGCAGCGTTCATGTGCTCGGCGACATATACGGGCAGAAAACGACGACTCTCGCGTTCGGCGGCGACGTCAATCTGTCCTACGACTGGTACAACATGGCGCGCTATCGCGAAATCGGCGTCGACAGCTGCTTCGACCCCGCGCTGCTCGAGGTGACGAGCGACGCCGATATAATGTTCGTCAACAATGAATTTTCGATATCGACGCGCGGAGTGCCGCTCGACGGCAAAAAGTACACGTTCCGCGCCGACCCCGCCGACCTCGACATATACGACGCGCTCGGCGTCGACGTAGTGTCGGTCGCGAACAATCACGTCTACGACTACGGTCCCGACGCGTTTTCGGACACGCTTATGCATCTCGACGAGCATGGTACGCTTCACGTCGGCGCGGGCATGAACGCGGATGAAGCGTCGCGGACGCTGTATATCATATCGGGCGGGTTGAAGATCGCGTTCTGTTCGGCGTCGTGCGCCGAGGTGAACAGGTTCACGCCGGTCGCCGAAGCCGAAAAAGCGGGCGTATTCGGCATGTACGACCCCGAGGATTTCCTCGCCGCCGTTGCCGACGCGAAGTCGCACGCCGACATCGTTATCGCCTATGTGCATTTCGGCGTCGAAGGCTCGACCGATATCGACGACGGTCAGTCCGCGCTCGCACACAGAATCGTCGACGCGGGCGCCGACATCGTCATCGGCGCGCACCCGCACGTGCTCCAACCGATCGAGTACTATAACGGCGCGCCGATCGTATACAGTCTCGGCAATTTCTGGTTCAACACGACCGAGACGGACACGGCGCTCCTTACCGTGTCGGTGTCTGTCGGCATGAGTCCGATACTGCGCTATTATCCGTGCCGCGCTGTCGTCGGCGCGCTGTCGCTCGCCGACGACGAAAACGCCGCACGAATCATCTCCGACATAAACGACGGCTCGATACATGCCGCCGTCGGCGACGACCGCCGCGTGCGCGAGGTGTTAAAGTGAATACTGCATTTTGCGGGAGCTTTTGATATAAGCTCCCGCAAAGCTTGGCTGTCGGTATTTTTTGCCTTTGCCGCGCATTTTTCACTTGCGCATTTGCGCCTTATGCTGTATAATCTATTAAATCGGAGGGTAACGCCATGTGGGAGACGCTATGTAAACTTTTGCGGCTGACGGGCGCGCCAATGACGCCCCCCGAGCCCTACGGCGCGTTCCACATCACGTTCGCCGCAGTCGGAATAACGTCAGTGCTGCTGCTCGCTTTTCTGCTCCGCCGCGTCTCTGAACGCACGCGGACGCGTATCGTATTTGCGATCGGCGTTGTGCTCGCGCTCGGTGAGACGTATAAACAGCTCTTCTACCCTGCCGTCGAGGGCGAGTGGCGCGCCGACCTGTTCCCGTTCCAGCTTTGCAGCGTGCCGATGTACGTATGCCTCGCGCTGCCGTTTTGCAAAAACGAGCGGCTGCGCACGACGCTTTACACGTTTTTGTCGACGTATGCGCTGCTCGGCGGCGCCGCCTCGTACATATCGCCCGGCACGATGTGCCGTCCCTACGTCGCCATGACGCTGCATTCGTTTTTATGGCATCTGACGCTCATATTCTTGGGCGTGTGGACCGGTATGTCGCATCGGCAGTCGCGCACGGTGCGCGGATTTTTCGACAGCGCCGCGCTTTATCTTTTGCTTTGCGCCGTCGCATTTTCCGTCAACATAGCGTTCCACGCGTCGCACCCCGAGGTCAACATGTTCTATCTCGGTCCGACTCCGTCGACGCTGCCCGTATGCCGTTCTATCACCGCCGCGTTCGGGTGGGGCGTGAACTCCGTTCTCTATATGCTCGCCGTCACCACGGCGTCACTGCTTATACACGCCGCGTGGCTCGCGCTTTGCCGCGCCGCACAAAAGGACAAAAAAGAGGAATGACAAAATGAAAATATCGAAAATACTCGACCGCGGCACGCCGTCGGTCTCGTTTGAAATATTCCCGCCGAAGGCGTGGCAGAGCCTCGACGAGACAAAGCGCGTCATCGAAAAGCTCGCGTCGCTGTCGCCGTCGTACATATCGGTGACGTGCCGTGCGGGCAGCACCGTCGATTACACGCTCGAAGCCGCAAAATCGGTGCAAAGTTACGGCATACCCGCGCTCGCGCATCTGACATGCTTCTCGTCGGGCAAGTCCGACGTCGACCGCCTGTGCGAAAAGCTCGCCGAAAACGGCATCGAAAACGTGCTCGCGCTGCGCGGCGACCGTCCCGCCGACGGCTCCCCCGTCGCCGAAGATTTCGCTCACGCGTCCGACCTAATCGCGTACATACGTCAAAACGGCGATTTCTGTCTCGGCGCCGCATGCTATCCCGACAGTCACCCCGAGTCCGCCTCTTATGACGAGGACATCCGCTTTCTCAAAATGAAGCAGGACGCGGGCGCGGACTTTCTGACGACGCAGATGTTCTTCGACAACAATCTCTACTACGCGTTCCGCTACCGTATGCTGCGCGCCGGTGTGACCGTACACGTCGTGGCGGGCATCATGCCCGTCATAAACGCGCGTCAGGTCGAGCGCTCCGCGCAGCTTTCGGGCACGCTTTTGCCCGCCCGATTCCGCGCCATCGCCGACCGTTTCGGCTCCGACGAACGCGCGATACGTCAGGCCGGCATCGCGTACGCGACGGAGCAGATCGTCGACCTGTTCGCCAACGGTGTCAACAACGTCCACATTTACACGATGAACCGCCCCGAGACGGCGGCGGCGATAATGTCGAATCTGTCCGACATCGTCGGGAAAAGGATATAAACGGAAAATACGTCCATGAACGAAAATAAACTGTTATCAGAGCTCGGCCGCCGCGTGCTCGTGTTCGACGGCGCGACGGGCACGTCGCTTCAAAACATGGGGCTCGCACCCGGCGAGCTGTCAGATGCGTGGAACATCACGCACCCGGATATAATATATGATCTTCACCGCGCCTACCTCGACGCGGGCGCGGACTTCGTCAGCACGAACACGTTCGTGACGAGCCGTCTCAAGCATGAAAACGCCGCCGAAATCGCCGTCGCCGCGGCGAAGCTCGCGCGGCGCGCCGTCAACGACGCCGGTCACGGCTATGTCGCGCTCGACATCGGTCCGACGGGCATGCTTATGCGTCCGCTCGGCGAGCTGACGCTCGAATACGCCGTAGAATTGTGGAGTGAGATCATAACGGCCGCCGCGCCGTACTGCGACTGCGTGCTGTTTGAGACGATGACGGACGTATACGAGGCGAAGGCGGGCATTATCGCGGCGAAGGAGTCGTGCTCGCTGCCGATATTCGTCTCCTACACCGTCGACGACGCGGGTCGGCTTCTGTCGGGCGCCGACATCGAGACGCTCGCAAATGTGTCGGAGTCGCTCGGAGTCACAGCGATCGGTCTTAACTGCGGCGTCGGCCCAGACTCGATGGAAAGGACGCTGCCGTGTTTGCTCGCCGCGACGACGCTCCCCGTCATGGTCAGTCCGAACGCGGGACTGCCCACCGTCGAGGGCGAGCATCTGCACTATCACATCGACCCCGACGAGTATGCCGCCGCGCACGGCAGGATGGCGGAGCTCGGCGCCGCCGTCGTCGGCGGATGCTGCGGCACGACGCCCGATTTCATCGCTCGCGTATCGCGTCTCGTCGGCGGCAGGGACGTGAAAAAGCGTTCCGTGACGCTGCCGACGATGGCGTCGTCGTCGACGTCGACAGTCGTTTTCGGCAAACGTCCGATAATTATAGGCGAGCGCATAAATCCGACCGGCAAGCCCAAGCTCAAAGCGGCGATGAAGGACCTCGACAACAACCTCGACCATATTCTCTCGCTCGCGTACTCACAGGCGGACGCTCACGCTGACGCGCTCGACATCAACTGCGGCGTGCCCGAGACTGACGAGGCCACATCGCTCACTCGCGTCGTCGACGCAGTCCAGTCGTCGGTGACGCTGCCGCTCGTCATAGATTCATCGTCGCCCGCGGCGCTCGAAGCCGCGATGCGCATATGCGGCGGCAAGCCCGTCGTCAACTCCGTCAACGGCAAGCGCGAGGTCATGGACGCGGTTCTTCCGCTCGTCAAAAAGTACGGCGGCGTCGTTATCGGACTTTTGCTCGACGAGAACGGCATACCCGCGACCGTCGACGGCAGGATGGCGATAGCGCGCCGTATAGTCGAGGCTGCGGAGTCGTACGGCATACAGCGCCGCGATATCCTCATCGACGCGCTGACGCTGACGGTCGCCGCCGATCCTAATGCGGCGATGATTACACTTGAAACTGTACGCCGCGTGACCGACGAGCTTCACGTCGGCACCGTGCTCGGCGTATCGAACGTGTCGTTCGGTCTGCCCGACCGCGACTCCGTCAACGCCGCGTTTCTGACGCTTGCGCTCGGGTGCGGTCTGTCCGCGGCGATAATGAATCCCGAATCTGCGGCGATGGCGGGCGCGGTGCGCGCGTTCCGCGCGCTCCGCGGCGACTTTGCCGACGATAATACGGCAGATGCCGAAAATGCTTCGACAATCGCCGAAGCAGTATTTCGCGGTCACAGAGCGGAGGCCGCGTCGCTGACCGTGTCCGCGCTCGCGGACGGCAAGTCCTCGATGGAGATAATCGACGGATGCATAATACCCGGACTATCGCGTCTCGGCAAGGAATACGAGGCGGGCAAAGTGTTTTTGCCGCAGCTTATGGCGGG
>CANQMJ010000039.1 GCA_947624945.1 uncultured Clostridia bacterium
TCTGCGGTCGCCTCGAGCTTTTCGTCCGGCTTCGTCATCAACGAATATGCGACGGCTTCGAGCCATTTCGCAAGGTCGCTGTCCTGGAATACGCAGCCGTAAAATTCGCCCTCGGCTTCTCCTGCAGCGATTTTGAAGTTTTCGATACAGTGGCTTGGCGCCGCGTCAGGCACTCTGTCGTTCAGAGTTTCCCACTGGTAGGGAATGACGCTGTCGCGGACGAGGTCGATGAATCGGCCGAAGAATCCGGCGCCGTCAAGTCTGACGTTTTTGATGTCGGATGTGGATAAGTTTTTCATATGCCCTCCGTTTTATTCGTGATAACCACAAGTCCATTCTATATGAAACAAGTACGATTGTCAAGGTTAGAATCAATTAAAATTTGTTTATTTTTGCGCTGTCTGCAAATGTTTTAAACCGTTTTCAAATGTATTGACTGTGCGTGTTTTATTTGTTATAATGGCTTTGGTGCGGTGATATGAATTACTTGTGCTGCTGTTTATCAAAGTTCGATATGATCGCGCACTGCGCGATTTTTTAATAGACGATACGTAATATAATAAACGAAAAGGAGATGCAAAAATGAAAAAGCTCTTGATAACGAGTGAAGATCTGACGGACGGTGCGCGCATCGTTTCCGACGAGTGCGGCACGTATCGAATGGAAATATCGAAAAAAGGCGCTGGATTTGCTCTGCCCGATATAAAATGCGCAGATGAGCGGTATCTTGTGTTTCGCGTTCGCGTGACGGAGGAGCACAGCCTTGCGATGAACTTTTTTGTTTATGAAAGAGGCGAGAGCTCGCCTGCGTTTACGGTGAGATTCGGACTTTTGCCGACGGTGGATGCGACGGCGTGCATCGACCTTTATTGGATGGACGCGAGTGAGCTGTTCCCGGAGGCGATGCCGGGAACGCTCAAGATCGTATGCCACGGCAGACGCGTCCACCGCGACAGGATAGACAAAGTCGTATTGTCGACGCTGCCGTCGTTTCACGACGTGACATTGACTATCAGTGACATTGAACTTACGGACGATCATCCGAATGCATCGTCGCTGCCAGATGTCAAAATGGTGGATATATTCGGTCAAAGCAAGTGGAAGGACTGGAAAGGCAAGACAAAGGACATAGACGAGCTTCGAGGCGCGCTCGAAGGTCAGCTTGCGGAGGCGTCGGGATCATACCCGTTTGCGGATTTTACCGAGTACGGCGGTTGGAGAAAAAATAAGCTCTGCGACGGAACAGGGTTCTTTACAAAATGCAAGGAAAACGGCAGATGGTGGCTTGTCGACCCGCTCGGATATGCGTTTTTCAGTATGGGTCCCGACTGCGTCGGACTCGGCGGCGACTGCCGCATCGACGGAGTCGAAAAGTGGCTCGACCGGCTGCCTGACAAGGACGACGGCGAGTTTGGCGGTATGTATTTCGAGCGTCCGTCGCACGGCGGAGGGAGAGCGTACAAGACATTCTCGTTCTTCAGATCGAATCTGTACCGCGCTTTCGGTGATGGCTGGCATGAAAAGTGGAGGACGATGCTTATCGGTCAGCTCAAGCTGCACGGTATGAATACGCTCGGCAACTGGAGCGACGGCGACCTGCTCGGGACGACGGGTATGCCGTATGTCACATCGCTGCCGCGTTTCCCGTCGACTAAGCAAAATATATTCCGCGACTTCCCGGATGTGCTGAGCGACGAATACGCAGAAAATGCGGAAGCGTGCGCAAGATCTCTCGAGAGACGGAAAGATGATCCGCTTATGATAGGATATTTCCTGCGCAACGAGCCCGCGTGGGCGTTTGTCGACAATCTTGTTATCGCGGACGAGGTGCTGTATAATCCCGCGCGGACCGTATGCAAGGATAAGCTGATAGAGTTTTTGAAGGATCGCTATCATGACGTCGCCGAACTGAACCGTGCGTGGAACAGCTCATATGAAAGCTTTGCCGACCTCTATCAAAGTCAAAGCGACGTGTCGAAGCTGTCGGAGGCTTCGTCGCGCGACATGCATGAATTCTCGCGCATAATGCTTCGCGCGTACGTTGAGATACCGTCGCGCGCGTGCAGAAAAGTCGACCCGAATCATATGATACTCGGTATGCGCTGGGCATGGATATCCGACTCCGATCTTGTAACGGGGTGGGAAAACTTCGACGTGTTCTCAATCAACTGTTACGCTGTCGACCCAACATCGTCGATACAGCGCATAGTTGACCTCGGCGTTGATCTGCCCGTTATGATAGGCGAATTCCATTTCGGCGCGCTCGACGCCGGACTTCCTGCGACGGGACTCGAAGGCGTTGCAGATCAGCATGAGCGCGGCGTAGCGTACAGATATTACTGCGAAAGCGTCGCCGCTCACCCGTACGGCGTCGGCTGTCACTATTTCCAGTGCTACGACCAGTTCACGCTCGGTCGCTTCGACGGTGAAAACTACAATATCGGACTGTTCGACATATGCTCCCGCGTCTATCCCGAGATGATGAACGAGATACGCGACTGCGCAGGCAGTATTTACCTTGTCGCAGACGGAAAGAAAGAGCGCACGTCGCAGAGACCCGCGACGATACCGATGATAGCGTATTGACAGTTATATGGAAAGCAAAGATAAAAAGCAGAGATTCGTTCCACTAATCGTGATTGGCGCGGTCACGCTCATATATGCCGCGGCGATGCTGACGATATCGAGCATGAACGCCGGCATGGCAATCGTGATATTTCTCGGCGTGCTGCTCGTCATATGCGGGGCGTTTCATGGATTTATTAGAGATAAAGTACCGAGATGGTGCAAAGCCGCGTTCGCGGTATGCGTTGCAGTCGGTGTTTCTCTAATGGTATTTCTGCTCGTTTACGGCAATATCGACAACGTCACATACGACGAAGATGCGTTGATAGTTCTCGGTGCGGGACTGCGAGGCGAGACGGTGACCGACACGTTGAGTATGCGCCTCGACGCGGCTGTTAAATATCACATGCGTAATCCCGATGCGCTGGTAGTCGTGTCGGGCGGACAGGGAAAAGGCGAGGATATAAGCGAAAGCGAGGCTATGGCGCGGTATCTAGTCGAACACGGTGTAAATGACAAAGTTATCGTGCAGGAATCGGAGTCGACGAGTACATATGAAAATTTTCTGTTTTCAAAGCGGCTGCTCGACGATATGCTGGGTGACGGATATGACACGGCGTTTGCGACGAGCGACTATCACGTGTTCCGTGCGCGAGACGTTGCAAAGACGGCAGGATTCGACGAGGTAAGTCACTGTCATGGCGCGTCGACGTGGTATCTGTTTGCGCCGAATGTGTTTCGCGAATGTCTTGCTGTTGTCAAACAATGTCTTATAGACAAGCTGTAATGAAGCCGTATATTGTGGCAATAATATCCCTGATATCGATATATTTCCATAAAATTCCTTCAATTCGTCGGATATAAGTACCTATTATTTACATTTTAGTATTGACAATGCTTTTAGGCACGAGTATAATATACTCGTGCCTAAAATAATAAACGTAAAAATAGAGGAATGTCTAAATGGAAATGGATGCTTTTAAGAAACTTCCCGAATCCGAATTTGACGTCATGTGCGCAATATGGGAACTGCCTGTTCCCGTGACGACGCCTGTCCTCATGAAGGTGATAGGGAATGAAAAAGGATGGCGCGCTCCAACGCTCATATCGTTTCTCGTGCGTCTCGAGGAGCGCGGGTTTATTCGTTCCGAGAAGAACGGCAAAGAGCGCCACTACTATCCCGTCGTCGAGAAGAAGCCGTATATGACGGAATTCACGCGCCGCTTCCTGCGTCAGTATCATTCGGATTCGATAACGTCCTTCCTTGATTCGCTCGCCGGCGACGAAAGTCTTTCGTCCGAGCATTTCGACGAGCTTTTGAGCTGGCTTCAGGCCCGCGTATAATAAATGATAGACACGACGAAGGTCGTCAACGCCGCCCGATTTTTGAATATTTGCTATGAACACAACAGAGTCAGGGACGACGGTGACGGCATCGGAACGCTTAATGAAAAGCGAATACACGCTGTCCTCAAGGAATATTTTGACCCAGATACGTCGCATCATGAGGTGAAATATCTCGGATATGTTGCCGATATAAAGAACGACGACGGCATTATCGAGATACAGACGGGTGCACTGAATCCGCTTTTTGATAAGTTGTCGACGTTTCTTCCCGAGAGCCGCGTAACGCTCGTCCATCCCCTCATGGCAAAAAAGACGGTTTCGTGGATCGACCCGAAAACGGGCGATATTTCGCCGAGACGCACCTCGCCGGTAAAAATGACGCCGTTTGACGGTCTTTGCGAGCTTTACAATATACGCAGTCATGTGGGAAATTCGAATCTGTATATCAGATTTGTTATGATCGAGGTAGACGAGTACAGGTACCGCGACGGCTGGAGCCGTGACGGCAGGCGCGGTTCGCACAGATATGACCGTATCCCGATACGACTTTTTGATATAGTGTCGATAGACGGACCGAGCGATTATCTTCGGTTTATACCCGAGTCTCTGAGAGGAGAAATATTTACTTCGACTGATTATGCGGACGCTGAAAAGGTGAGTCGAAAGTCAGCGTACTATGCGCTCACCGTAATGACGGCGGCGGGAGCACTCGAAAAATGCGGTAAAAGAGGAAATGCAATATTATATAGATGCCTAATATGATTTTTACGATCAATGTTATGCATTTGAATAACTGCTTTGACAAGACTTTCACGCATGAAAGTCTTTATTTTTTCGATTTTATTATGCGTTCGACCGCGTCGATGAATTTGTCTGCTTCGCGTTTCGTGTTGAACGCGCCGAACGATGCGCGTACTGCTCCCGTCGGGAACGTACCGAGCGTT
Organism: uncultured Clostridia bacterium; assembly: GCA_947624945.1. Taxonomy (GTDB): domain Bacteria; phylum Bacillota; class Clostridia; order Oscillospirales; family CAG-272; genus DTU064. Next base: position 4,857 of record CANQMJ010000039.1, read on the forward strand.
CTATGAGCAAGCGGCGCGCAGTGAAGTCCTGCTCTGACACATATGCCGTAGCTGTCAAGCATTGAAGCCGTGTCTGTCGGAGTGATCCCGTCACAGTTGAAAAGTAGAGTCGAACCCGGCTCAAGGTTGTATACGGTCACGCCGTCGATGTCCTTGAGCGCTGCCATAATATATTCGCACAGTCGGCGCTCGCGTTCTCGGATGGATTCAATGCCTTGTCTCTGTATGAATTCGATACCGCGTGCAAGCGACACTATCGCGGGCGACGGTAGCGTGCCTGCCTCCATACGGTCGGGCATATATGCGGGCATTTCGGGCGGTATTGATTCGCTGCCGCTGCCGCCTTCGATCGTCGTTTTCAATTCTTCAGTCGAATCCTGACCGAATATTATCGCGCCGCACCCCGGAAGTCCGTACAGTCCCTTATGCGACGGCACGCAGACAGCGTCTATTTTTGTTTGACTCATGTCAAATTCTATCGTTCCCGAAGATTGCGCACAATCGACGATTGAATAAATGCCGTTCGTCCTGCAATATTCGGCAATTGACTTTATTGGTAAAACGATCGGTGTGATGTTCGACTGATGCGTACATACCAAAAGACGCGTGCTTTTGCGTCTTTTTTTGTTGATGTCCGCTATTATTTCGTCTTTACCGAGCGTCGCGTCGAAAATGTCGTACGAAGCGCCGAGACGCGCGCATATCTGATGAACGGGACGAAGGACGCTGTTGTGCTCTAAATTGCTTATGAGAATGTGGTCGCCGCTTTTTGCGACGGCTTTGATCGCTAAGTTTAGCGCGTACGTCGTATTCATTGTGAAAACGACGTTTTCGGGTGACGCGCCGTACAGTTCCGCCAACGCTTCGCGCGTCTTGTATACGGCTTCGGCGGCGGCGAGCGAGAGTGCGTGCGAGCCGCGGCTCGGATTGCCGCAGCGTGTACGCGCATATTCGTCGGCGGCACGGTAGACTGATTCGGGCTTCGGATATGTTGTCGCCGCGTTGTCGAAATATATCATATTTTTCATAGCGTCAGTAAGTCTCCGTATCTGATGCGTGCGCGTTTTAGGACGCGCTCCGCGCTATCGCTGTTGACACACGCGATCTCTATGCCGTACGAGCACCCTCGACGCGTCAGGGACGCGTCTATTCCCACTATCCTGTGCTGTATGCCAGCGCCGTTTAAAACGGCGCTGCCGCGCTGCGCGGTCGTCATCGAAATAAACGGCAGCACACATCTCATACTGTCACTTCCTTTGTCATTGTCGGTTCGTCTATGCGCAGTATATGACGCGTCGGCGCGTTATGTGAGACGACAAAAATGCACGGATAGCTCCGTGCATTTTGATATTCAATATTTTCCCGATTCGACCTGTTCGAGCGTCAGCGACCTGTCGTGTTTGATCGGCTTCCACTCGACGCGGTAAAACAACGAGACAATGGACAGCGGGACTTCAATGAGATCGAACCACGGCCAAAGCAGCAGATATTTTATCATTCGCGCGATGCCGCATCGTATGTGCCGCCGCTCGCGTATGACGACTAAGACGCCGGTCAGAACCGTGAATATCCAGTAAAGCGCGAGCGATGTAAGCGCAGCTTTCAAAACAGATGCGAAATCTCCGACGCTTATGCCGCCCGCAGTCATTTCGCAGATTATTTCAAGCGCGGACGGTATAGCCGTACATGCGGCGGTGATAAGCCCGCCCGGGAACATATAGAAGAATATATCGTAGCACGACAGGCGCGTGCGGATCCGCTTCCCGGGAGTGAATATGATGTCGAGCAGGGAGTCGGCATATTTCATAAAGCACGACAGTCGTCCCTTTATCCAGCGCGTGCGCTGTCGTATCGCCGTTGTTAATTCATGCGGTTGCTCGTCGTAGAATTCGGCAGCCTCGCAGTATTCGATCGTATGCCCTTCGACGATATTCTTTATCGTAAACTCTGCGTCCTCGGTCAATGATGTGCAATCCCAACCGTCGCGGAGCAGACTGCTTCTGACGGCCCAGCCCGTGCCCGCTATGTTTGTCGACAGACCGAACAGCGTGCGCGGACGGTGACATGTGACTATCGAGCGCATAAAGTGTATGCCGTAAGCGGCGGAGACGGCGTTTTCGGAAAAGTTTTTCGTGTTGCGGTAGCCTATGCATATGTCGGCGCCTGTATCGAACGCGCGGTTCATCTCTGTCAGAAAATTCGTTTTTAACAGATTGTCTGCGTCGAAAAATACATAGCCGTCGACGCAGTCGACGCCGAAATCTCTTTTTATGCAGTCGATAAGATACGATATCGCGTATCCCTTGCGAGCGCGGGACGGGTCGTACCGTTCGTAGACGACGGCTCCGCGTCGTCTGCATATTTCAGCCGTGTCGTCGGTGCAGTTGTCGGCGACGACGAATATTCTGAATTTGTCACGGTCGTAGTCCTGCACCTCGATACTGTCAATGAGCCGTCCGATGACGGCGGCTTCGTTTCTCGCCGCTATAAGTATACCGAATGTATGCTTTGTCTTTGCCTCGGGGAACGTCTTTGACTTAGCGACGGCTCCGACAAATGTGTAAACGAATCTGTAAAGCGTTAATACTGCGACGGCCGTAACGAGCCATCCGAGTACGTGCGACAACATTTTGTTATCCTCCGTTTGATATTTTATTCACCGGTTCATGCACATTTTAGCACGCTTTAGACAGTTGTCAATGATTTTTCATACTTTTTCAAAAAGAATTAAAGAACTTAAAAAATGAGCGGCCGAAACTTTGACAGCCGCCCATTTTGAGTTGCACAAACGCGGTTTATTTGTAGATATACACGACCGGGCTCGCCATTATCCCCATATCGCGTATGCCGTACTCGTACATCCAGCCCTCGCCGCTCGTACGCCACTTATCGGGACCGTACCAGTTGTTGCCGAAGTCGACGGCGTGAAGCGAGCCGAAACTGTTGTGACGCGTACCGTACAGCGTCACTTTTGCCGTATGTTCGCCCGCATCAATGTGACCGATATGCGCGACGTACGGCTCAAACGCTACGATGTGTTCATCGCCGCCGTCGACGGAAACGGTCACGACTGCGCCGCAGTAGGCGTTCACCCGAATGTCGCATTCGCCGCCTTCGGCGGTGAAGGGAAGAGTATAAGTTACGTTGCCGGAGTAGAACGGCATTCCCTGAGATGTGACCGAGCCGAAGCCGAGCAGGCGCTCCTTTTCGATTATGCACTTGCGGCATCCGTTCAGCTTTACGCCGAAATCTCCGAGGACATAGCACCATTCGGTCGCGGTACGCTCACCGAGCGGTAGCGTCACGTTTATTTTGTTTTCACCGATGCACAGACGTGGCAGACGCAGCGTCTTTATCGACTTGTCCGTGAAATATCCGCACGGCGTCGTGTCGACGCATTCTCCGTTGAACGATATTTCGGCAAGCTCGGGGTGTTCGATCGCAAACAGCGCGCCGTCGAGCGCGATATCGGAGTCGAACGAGAATTCGAGGTTTATCCTGTGCTCGGGCGGTTTTTTAGTTATCGTCCACGGCTGCGCGGGACGCGGATTGCGTCTGCCCATGCCGAGGTGCAGGCGGCATATGTTGTCCGCACGAAGTATCTCTTCTTCGGTGTCCGAGAGCGGTTCGCCGTCAACGGAGAAGCGCGCAGTGTCGAGCAGGAGCACGTTCGGCTCGGACAGCTCGTACTGTACGGGTCTTTTGAAGTCGACCGTTTTGACGAGCTCGCGGCGAACGTCGGGCGCACTGTCAACGACGGCGTCGTCGAGGCAGCGGTCGAGGCGAAGAAGCAGCGAATCGTTCGCGTAGAGCACATAGTCGACGTATGTCGAGCCGTGCTCGCGGCGGTAAACGGCGCGCTTTGTTTTACCCGTAAGCGTATCGTATATCACGGGGACGTACTCATCGCGGAGCTCGACAGTGATATATTGCGGATGCGGCACGTCGGAGCATGACGGCTGCGTGATGTGCGCGATGAAGAGCCAGTCGCAGTCGTTGTCGCGACGCATTTGGTATACGAGGTTATCGGTCGCGGAGCCGTCCCTGTTGCGTATCGAGACTGTGCGCACATTGTCGAGCGCCGAAAGTATAGATGTGCGCGAGAACTGCACGTGACGGCATCTGTCGTAGAGCGCTTTCGCGTCGTCGGACTGTACCGCGTCGACATACGCGGGTACGTCGCCTGCGAATATGAGCTTGCCGCCTTTGCCGGCGAACTCCGACAGTATATCGAGCGTCGAGCGGCGTATCGTCTCGCACGCGGGCACGATAACGGCGTCGTACGTCATCTCGCCGACAGTCAAGCCCTCCGCGGACGGCGCATACTGCGACGGCAGCGTTGACTCGCATATAAAGTCGAAATCGACGGAGCCCGCGAGCAGCCAATGTGTGATGTTGGAGAAGTTTTCCTCAAGCTGCGACTTGTACTGCGAGCAAAGGTCGTTCGGACCGAACCTCAGCCAGTAGCTCTCGACCGGATGTATGACGCCGACGCGCACGAGCGGTTTTCCGCGCGTCAGAGCGGTGTTTACACGCGCGAAGTGGTCCTCGATGTAGGAGTATTTTTCGTACCACGGCGACTGATAGCTTATAGAAGCCGGGTAGTCGCGCTTCGCGTCGCCCTCCATCGACACCCACGCGAGGTGATGAACGCGCACGGTCACGCCGAGCGCCGCCTGCCAGTCGCCCTGAAATTTATGGCCGCGGAAGTCGAAGTCCCAGTTTGTGACGCCGTACAGTTCGCTCGTCATGCCCTCGCGCCCGTACTGATGCACCGCAGACTGTGCCTGCTTCGCCGTCGTCAGCTCGACGCGGTTGCAGAGCATGTCGATGCCTGGCAGCTGCATTTTGCGGTACGCGCGCATAGCGTCGCCGACAGCGTGAGTCTGCGATTCGAGCGTCGGTTCCTCCATGAGGTGACCGGTGAAAAGGATGTTGTTCTTGCCGCACCATTCGCCGCACATATCGTTGTAGCCGCGCGTGAACATCTCGGCGGCGCAGTCATGAAAGTGATAGCGCGCCTCGGAGACTTTGCCGTTTGGCAGCTCGAGTATGAGCTCGGGCATGCGCGATATGATGTCGTAGCCGTAGCGCTCGCGGAAAAATTCGGGCAGACGCGGCGTCCACGGGAAAACGGCGCGGTCGCGTCCACTTGCTTGGCTGTGCGACAGCGTGCGCTTTGAGGCGAACTGCGGCTCGTCGGTGAATATCGCGGGGATAATGCCGCCGAAGTCCTTGCCGAGTCTGTCGCGGTAGACGTCGTAGGTCAGCTTCAGAAACGACGCGGCGGCGTCGGGATCAAGCGTGTCGATGTAGGCGGAGTTGTTGTACCACTCGGAAAAGCCCTGACAGTATGAGTTGAAGTACCAGCGCACGGCGCCGTCCGGAACGGCGCTTTCCGCATCGGCACGTGAATACGACTCCATCTCGCCGCGCTCGTTTTGCCAAACGTCGAACACGGCGATCGTATACGGCGCGCCGCTCGCGACGGCGTCGTCACATTCGAGCGCGCCGTCGGGAGCGTGAAGCTCCGCCGTCAGCGTGCGCTGACGAAGCTCGGGATGCTCGCGCGTCACCTTGCCGCCGCATGAACCCGACGGCCATCTGTCCTCGTCGTAGAGCCACGCGTACATGCCGAGCGAGCGCGCCTTTTCGACGCACGCGGACACGAGGTCGAGGAATTCGTCCGACAGGTACGGCGTCGCCATTCCCGTGCGCGAATGCATATGGAAACCGCCGAAGCCCATTTGTTTGAGTATCTCTATCTGACGCAGAAGCTCGCCGCGGTCAAGCTCGCAGTTCCAGCTCCAGAACGGCGTGCCGCGGTATTCTGATGTGGGCGACGCGAAAAGCGCGTCGTCGAGATGCGGGGAAGTGTTCTTCTTATAAAGCATACAAACGCTCCTTAATGCGCGCGGACGTCAAGGTCTGAGCCGCTGCGCGAATCAAAAATATATACGACAATATATTTGCCCATATCGTCCTCGCCGAAATGATCAAACGTAATGTCGGCGTGCTCAAGGTATGAAAGATCAAGCGTATCGCCGTCGAGCTCTACCGCGTTCGCGTCTTCGAATTCGAGTTGGAGCGCGTCTAACGCCTGATCGAGTATGTCGAGACGCACGTCTGACGCCGCGTGAAGCATAACGGCGGAGAAGAACTGCATACCGTTTCCGTTGCCGCTCAGCTTTCCGCACGCGTCTTTCTGTTCAACTACGATAACATCGCCGCCGCCGACGTCGGACAGCCTCGTCATCTCGCCGTTCAGATAGCGACTCATAGAGCGCATTATGCTGTTATTGTAAAAATACGGGAATAATGCTATCGCGGTCACTGCCAGCAAAAGGCAGAGCGGGACGATTATTGATAATGCGATTTTGCGTGAACGGTCCATGTGAAATGCTCCTTTTTCGCTTGTTTTCGGCTATATTTTATCACACGGACGTGCGTGTGTAAACATAAAACTCGGATTGCAAATGTAAATTTTCTTTGTATAGTTATTGAAGCAGATACTTGTACAATAATAATTGCACAGCTAAAAGACCGATGACAAAAACATGCGGTATAAAAATGTTGACATCATTTGAATTATTTGATATAATTAACACAACTAATATAAAAGGGAAAAACGGATCATGAAGAAAAAAGTAATGTTTTTGACTGTTGCTTGCGTACTCGCCACGACGATGGTGTGCCTCGGCGTTGTTATGTTTGTCGCGAATAAAGCGGACACAGGTGCAGTGTCAGGCGAAAAAACTCCGCTTTTGGAATTGTCTGATGAAGAATTATTGTCTATCGTTGAGCCGTACGAACTCCTTGACGTAAACGGCAGTGATGAAACGGTCGAAATAATACGCACATGGATAGGCTTGATCGAAAAGCTTGATTTTGATGCGCATACCGAAAATGTTTTTTTGTCCTCAACTTCTATGACCACGAAAAGTATATATTTATCGTTTAAGCAAATAATTGACGATTACTATAACAGCGCCGAATGTATTGCGTGAACATCGTATCAGCAGTTATAAACATTTTAACATCACAGTATAAAAAGACCGCCGACTGGCGGTCTTTTTGTTATGCTGGACCTCATTCTGCTCCGGCAGGGTTGAGCATCATTCCGCGTCTGCGTCCGCGTTTATTCTCTCCCGACGGCGCGTGACCGCCGTCCTCGGGCAGAGTATCGTTTTCGTCGACCTCGGTGAGGTAGCGCTTTGCCTGCGTCGAGAAGAGCTCGTAGTAGCGGCCGTGCTTGTTCATAAGCTGGCTGTGATTGCCCTCCTCGATGATCTCGCCGTATTCGAGGACGAGAATCTTCGAGGCGACAGTCGCGCTCGACAGTCTGTGCGAGACGAAGATCGTCGTCTTATCCGCGCGAAGCGAATCGAACTGATTGAATATCTCCTGCTCGGCGATGGCGTCGAGAGACGCCGTCGGCTCGTCAAGGATGAGGAAATCGGAGTCCGAATAGAACGCGCGCGCGATGGACAGCTTCTGCCACTGACCGATCGAGAGCTCGATGCCGTTTTCCTCAAAGTAGCGCATCAGCGGCGTCTTGTAGCCGTCGGGCAGCTTTTCTATGAAGTCGTCCGCCGCCGACTGCTTTGCCGCCTCTATGATGTCGGATTCGCTGTGCTCGCGCGCTATGTCGCCGAACTCGATATTTTCCTTGACGGAGACGGCGTATTTGCCGAAGTCCTGGAAGATTATGCCGAACATCTCGTACAGCTCGTCTGTGTCGTACTCGCGTATGTCGTATCCGTCAAGGAGTATCGTGCCCTCCGTCGGATCGTATAGGCGCGTCAACAGCTTGATCAGCGTCGTCTTGCCAGCGCCGTTCAGTCCGACGAGCACGCACGTCTCGCCCTCGTTGAGCTTGAAGTTGATGTCTTTGAGCACCATGCGCTCGGTGCCGGGATAGCGGAAGCTGACGTGGCGGAACTCTATCGTATGACCGCAGTGGCGCTTGACGTGGCGCGGCTCGTCGAGGATAGGAACTATGCGCTTTTTCTCCGCCATGAAGATTATCATGTTGTCGATGAAGAGCGTTCCCTCGTAGATGGAGGACGTCGTCGTTATGAGCGACGACACGCCCGACGACACTTGATTCAGCGCGTTCGTGTAGACGGAGTAGTTACTGATGAAGAACACGCCGAGGAATACGTTGCGCGCAATAACGAGGTAAAGCATGCAGTTTACGACCGACGTGAATATCGAGATGCCGATATGCCACAAGTTCTCGTTCACGATAAGACGCTTAATGCCGGCGTAATAGTTTTTGAACGTCTCCTTGAAGCGCCCTATGAACGTATCGGACAGTCCGAACAGACGGATCTCCTTGACCATGTCCTTGTTGACCATCAGGTTGCTGTAATAGTCCATCTGGCGGCGGTCCTTGGAGCGGCGGCGCATGTACCAGAACGTCTTACGTCTGTACGTGAAGTTGATAATCGCGGACGGGATAGCAAGTACGATAACGACGACAGGCATCCACGATTTTACCTCGGTCAGTATGACGATGAAGCTTACCATGCTTATTATCGTACTGACGAGCGAGAACGTCGAGCGCATGATGTTTATCGGCCGCATACCCGCCTCACGGTTCGCGTTCTCGAGCTTTTCGTAAAACTCCGGCATATCGAAGCTGCCGATGTCGACGTCCTTTGCCTTATTTATGATTTTGACTTTGATATGGTTCGTTACAAGCTCACCCGAGATGTTGACGAACATGTTGTAAAGACTTCCGACGATCGAGTTGAACAGCATATAGCCGAACTGCAAGACGAGCAGCGACAGGATTATTCGCCAGCCGTCGCCCGATTCGAGCGCGCCCGACACGTTGACGATGAAATTGCCGATGAGGGAATAGCCCTCGACGGCGAGAGGATTTGTCAGCGAGTTAAGTAAGTCGCCGGCGATAAGAGCGCCGATAACGGGGATAACGCCGTTGAAGATGCTCATGAATATCATTATGAACAAAAGCGACGGACGCGCTTCCCACACGAGTCTGAATATGTAGAACAGTCGAAAGAGCGAGCCCGACACTACCGTCCATACGTAATGCGGCACCTCTTTGATGTTTTTCGGTTTCGGCGGCTTCAGTTTGTCAGTTTGTCTCCCCGCGCCCGGGGGAGGTCCCATCATTGGTCCCATAAGATGTCTCTCCTTTAACTTTATACGTAAATTAACTACATGCTAATTATACAGTACGGAATTTGAGATTGCAATACGAAAAATAAAAGTTTACATTCGACCGAAATATGAACAAATTGTGAACGAAACGTCTGATACGGCAATAGACGGGAAATCAGGGAAAAGGCACGGAAAGGGTAATGACGGTTAGATTTTTACAAAATGTCTACCGTGACTTCTAAAACAATTCAAAATGCGCCCGCGCGGTTTGAGCGTGTTTGCGTTCACGGCGATGTAAAATCATCTCGGAGGTGAGGGGGTGACCGTTTACGCGGACGTTTTGTTCCTTGTCAATTTCAGCCTCGACTATGTGTCTCTGTACTTGACGTCAAGACTGATGTCGCTGCCGACGCGGACGTGGAGACTGTGCGTCGGCGCCGCCGTCGGCGCAGTATACGCGGTGTGCGCGCTGTTCTGGCAGACGCCGGAGGCGGTGTATATTGCTGCGACGCTTGCAGTATCGTGCGTCATGTGCGCGTGCGCGTATAGATGCAGAGGCGCGCTCGGCATAGGGACTGCGGCGGTAGTGCTGTTCGCGGTCGGGTGCGCGCTCGGAGGCGCTATGACGGCTATATATTCTCTCGGCGACGGGTATCGCGACTCTGTTGAGGGCGAAACGTCGACGACGGGAGCCGTCGCTATAGTCGCCATCGGGGCTGCCGCCGTATGCGCCGCGGCGGGCAGGATAATGAAGTCAAGGCGAGGCGTCCGCACGCGGACATTGACCGTGCGCACCGGCGCGAGGTCGGCGACTATGACGGCTCTATGCGACAGCGGCAATCTTCTCCGCGACCCGGTGTCGGGCAGGGGAGTGGTCATAGTCGCCGCGTCTGCGGCGCATGACATCGTTCCGCCTGAGCTTATCGCCGACGAAGCGCTGACCGATACTGATATCCCGCCCGATATAAAATCCCGTGTGCGCGTACTGCCCGTATCAAACGTGTACGGGCGGGGCATACTTGTCGGGTACAGACCAGACAGCATCGAGGTCGACGGGAAGGCGTACGACTTTTTTGTCGCGGTGTCGCACGAGAACGGCGGATTCGGCGGCTGCGACGCGATACTTCCTGCGGAAATTACATAAAAAACAAGGAGAAGAAGCATTGATGTCGTTATCGAACAAACTGAAAGAGAAAATGGCGGCGCTTTGCGCGTCGATAAAAGCGCGTGTGCGCGCGTGGCTGCCGGCCGCGCGGGAAAAGCTGCGCGAATGGTGGCGCTTCATACGCGACGGCGAGACGTATTTCGTCGGAGGCAGGGACGTGTTGCCGCCGCCTCTTTCGCCGACGGAGGAGGCGGACATACTGTCGCGCCTCGAGGACGATCCCGAGCTGCGGAGCATTCTTATCGAGCGAAATCTGCGGCTCGTAGTCTATATTGCAAAAAAATTCGAGAACACCGGCACCGACCTCGAGGACCTGACGAGCATCGGAACTATCGGGCTCATCAAAGCCGTCAACACGTTCAAACCCGATCGCGGCATCAAGCTCGCCACGTACGCGTCACGGTGCATAGAAAATGAAATACTGATGTATATTCGCAAAAACTCGGGACGACGACCCGACGTGTCGATAGACGAGCCTCTCAACGTCGACTGGGACGGCAACGAGCTTTTGCTATCCGACGTTTTGTCGACAGACGAGGACGAGGTCTACGGCAAGATCGAGCACGACGAGGACTATAAGCTGCTTCATCAGGCTGTCGACAGTCTGCCGGAGCGCGAGCAGGTCATAATAACGCTTCGCTTCGGACTTGGCGGTGGAAAGGAGCGCACGCAGGCGGAGGTCGCGCAGATGCTCGGCATATCGCAGTCGTATATATCGCGGCTCGAAAAGAAAATTCTTGCCGACTTAAAACGCGCGATCGGCGCGAATATGTGAGCGGAGATATACACGTTTTCGTCCGTAAAAATTTTCCGAAAAAAATTTCGCGCGCCTATTGCATTTTTCATTTTATTGTGCTACAATACGGTGTATTGTGAAAAAGACTAAAGAGAAGGGGACAGAGCAATGAAAAAGGGTATCCATCCCGAATACAAGGAATGCACCATCAAATGCGCTTGCGGCGAAACCGTAGTGACGAGATCCACCAAGGGCGATATGCGTGTTGAGATCTGCTCGAAATGCCATCCGTTCTTCACGGGTAAGCAGAAGTTCGTTGACACGGGCGGACGTGTTGATAAGTTCAAGCGTCGTCTTCAGACGAGCGGCAAGTGATCGCAGTCGACCGCGTATCAATATAAACGTGCAGGACTCGGAGCGTCACACGCGCATTGTGTGACGCTCTGTTTTTATTTTTCTTCCATATCATCGGGGGTAACAATGCCGGAATTTTATGATAACGAAAGCGAAAGAAACGAAATAAGGCGCGCCGCACTCGTCGGCGTATATGACGGTCAGTGCGTGACCGAGGAGAACTGTGTAAAGTCGCTATACGAGCTCGAATGTCTCGCGTTTACGGCGGGAGCAGAGGTCGAGTTTACGCTCACGCAGGCGAGGGGCGCGCCCGACAACAGATCATATATCGGCAAAGGCAAGTTAGAGGAGCTGTCGGGGCTCTGCAAGTCGAACGATGTCGACCTCGTCGTATTCGATGACGAGCTGTCGCCGTCGCAGATAAAAAACATAGAGGACGGTCTGCCCGACGACGTCGATGTCATCGACCGCTCGATGCTCATACTCGACATATTCGCCCGCCACGCGGTTACAAGCGAGGGCAAGCTGCAGGTCGAACTTGCGCAGCTCAGATATTCGGCTCCGCGGCTCGTCGGTCACGGCACCGAACTGACGCGTCAGGGCGCCGTAGGCGGCAATCCGATAGGCACGCGCGGTCCCGGTGAGACTAAGCTCGAACGCGACAGACGGCGCATGAGAGCGCGTATAGCGTCGCTCGAGGGCGAACTTCGCGAGCTCGAACGCACGAGGGCGACGATGCGTGCATCGCGCGAGCGTTCGGGGACGCCGCGCGTATCGATAGTCGGGTACACGAACGCGGGCAAGTCGACGCTTCTGAACCGCCTCACGGACGCGGGCATACTCGCCGAGGACAAGCTGTTTGCGACGCTCGACCCGACGACGCGCATATATAAACTGCCGTCGGGCGCGGACATACTGTTGACCGACACCGTCGGATTCATACGCAAGCTGCCGCATCACCTCGTCGCTGCGTTCCGCTCGACGCTGCTCGAGGCTGCCGATGCTGATATCATTCTTATAATAATCGACGCGTCCGATCCCGAATATGCGTCGCATATCGCGGTGACTGAGGAAATACTTCTGTCGCTCGGAGCCGAGGGGAAGCCGGTTATATACGTGTTCAACAAGTGCGACCTGCCCGCGCGGGAGATACCGAGAGCGGGCTCGGGAAAGAAGTCGGTATATATCTCCGCAAAGACTGGCAGAGGCATAGACAGTCTTTTGTCGGCGCTCGAGGTGACGGTGCGGGCGTCGCGTCGTGTGACGACTTTTTTGTTCCCGCCGGAGGATTCGGCTATGCTGTCAAAGCTGTACCGCGCGGGCGCGGAGGTGCGAGAGGTCGAGTATATGCCCGACGGCGGCGCACGCGTTACGGCTGTGACAGATGAGACGATACGCGGTCAGCTGTCGCGGTATATCGTGACGTGACGGTGGCGGATATGGGAAACGGTAGTGCAAAGACATATACGACGCTCGGCGATTACGGAGAGGGGCGGTTCGAGGACAGGCGTTCAGTTTTCATCGGTCATGCTGCGCATGTAAAAGACGAAGCGGCGGCGCGTGACTTCGTTGCGTCGGTGCGCAAAATGCACTCGGACGCGCGCCATCACGCATGGGCGTATCATATGACAGAGGGCGGCATCGCGCGGTTTTCCGACGACGGCGAGCCGCAGGGCACCGCCGGCCTGCCGATACTGTCTGTCATAAACGGCTCGGGAGCGCTCGACTGCGCTG
>CANQMJ010000040.1 GCA_947624945.1 uncultured Clostridia bacterium
AGGTAATAGTCCTCGAGCGTCGGCGCGGCGTTGCGCGAATTCGGCGTCGGCGCGCCGTCCGCGATTATGCGCAGATCGACGCCGCCCGCCTCGTCGTCGCGGGAGATGTTCGTGACGCGGTGGTGCTCCTGCATAGCCACGACTTCGCTTTCAGCGCAAGGAGTGATCCACACTTTGCCCTCGATCTTCTTCGTCAATTCGTGCGGCGGCGCGTTGTCGACGATGACGCCCTTTTTCAGCATGATGATGTCGCGTGCAATAAATTCGATGTCGGACACGACGTGTGTCGCGATGAGCACGATCTTGGAGAGCGCGATTTTGGCGATGTAGTTGCGTATCGCTATGCGCTGCTTCGGGTCGAGTCCCGCCGTCGGCTCGTCGAGTATCAGTATCGACGGCTCGCCGAGCACTGCCTGTGCGAGCGCAAGCCGCTGTTTCATGCCGCCCGACAATGCGCCGATCTTTTTGCGGCGCGCATCGTCGAGCTCGACGGATGCGAGTATCTCATCTATCTGCCGCTTCGCGTCAGCTTTGCCGATACATTTGAGCGTCGCCATATACCACATGAAGCGCTCGACGGTGAAGTTCGGATACAGTCCCGGGTACTGCGGCATGAAGCCGAGCTTTTCGCGGAACTCCACCCCCATTTTCTTTACGTCGCGCGGCTCGCCATCGCCGTCCGCGAACAGTATTTCTCCGCTGTCGGCGGGCAGATTGTCGGTGAGAATGTTCATCAGCGTCGATTTGCCCGAGCCGTTCGGGCCGAGCAGCGCGTATATGCCGGGTTCGAGCGTCGCGGTGAAGTCCGACAGCGCGCGGTTTTTGCCGTATGACTTTGTGATGTTTTTGATTTGAAGCTTCATATTGTTTTCCTCGTATGATTCCAACTTTTACTTGCAAATATGGCGGCGACGCCGGTGACTGATGCCGCAGCTGCTGTGAAAACGACTGCATACAGCCACTCAGGGCTGCCGCTCGCGGACTGCAAAATAAGCGGCGCAGCACGGAATAAACGTATCGCACCGAATGATGCGAGTGCATCCGCGCCGAATGATGCGAGCAGGTCGGGCAGCAGCGTGACTGCCACCGTCACCGATATCGCCGCGATATTTTTCTTCGTGACCTCAGACAGCGCGCCGACAAAAACGGCGAGTATAACTGCCGCGAAAATTCGCTCCACATATACGGCGGCAAGAAGCTGCATTATTGTTACAGAACTGTCGATATCGCCAAACCTCTCGATCGACGCGGCGGGTGCGGATGAAAGCGGAAGCTCGTATGAGCGAGCGATAATGACGCCATCGACAGCGTTCCATATTATTGCCATAATGCATGACATGACCGCCGCCGACGCGAGCTTGCAAGCAAACGTCCGGCCGCGTCCGCGCCGCGTCGTGCGCAGTATCTGCGCAAATCCGCCCGACGAGCTGTCGGACTTATGTTCGGACGCGAACACGCCCGACATGCAAATCAGTATTAATGCGTAAAGAGTGAAATCAAACCCCGTGCCGAACAGCGCTCTCCATCCAGTATCGTATACGAACTGCGCGTTGACGCCGCTGTCGGCAAATTTTTCGTCTATATAGTCCGCGTGCGCCTCGACGGCGGTGAACAGCTCGCTTTTGCTCTTCGCGTCGTAGTATGAGTTGAGATATTCTCTGTATTCATCGTAACCGAGCCCGCCGTCTGCATACGCGGTCTGCATTTCGCCGTAACGCATTATCGTTCCGTCAAGCTCGGCTCTGGTACGCTCGATATCGGCGCGCTTTTCGTCTGTCAGCTCGCCCGCGAACACAGTCATGTATTCCTTGTATACCGCATCCGAATACGACACTGTCGGCGTATACGAATTATACGATATGACGCATTTGACGGCGAGCAGCGCGAGTATAAGAGGCAGCAAGCGCGACGATATCAGCAGTTTGTATGTCTCCGCCGCATAGATCCCCGTGAATTCGGCTTTCACCGCGCGCCGCAGCTGCTCGCTGCGTCTTTGCAAAATGCGCGCGAGCGTCGGTTTTATTCTGTCAGATGAAAACGCGCCGAATGTCCGCGTTACCGTACTGCGCGCAAATTTCAGCGTGAAAATGATCGACGAGACGGCGATAGTAATAACGAGCAAAACGAGCATGAACGGGACGTATCCTATCGGCGCGCCGAACATGTTCAATGCGCGGTACCGCTCGAAGAGCGGAGATGCATTCATCGCGGATATCAGATTCAAATACCGCAGGGAAACGTCGGACGTACCGTACGGAATCGAATTAAATAAATAATTCAGCCCGATCATGCCGAGTCCGAACGCGTATGTGTACGCATAGCTGTCGAAAAAAGCGCTTGCCGCAAGCACCGCAAGCGCAAACGCGAGAGAAACGATGATCTTCACCGCGACCGTGACGACAAAATACTCGCCGACCGATAAGACATACGGCGACATGCGGAACGCGGGATACGCCTGTATCGCGTTATACGGCGAACTGAACCCGATTTTTGCGCCTGCCGTCAGCCATGTCGACAGCGTGAATATTACCACGACAGCGACAGTCACAACAGCCGTCGCTGCTGTTTTCGCCGCAGCCGTCGCCGCTCTGCCGCGCCTCGTTATCTTTATTATCGGCAATACTCCTGTGCTGCTATCGGATGTGAAAACGACAGTCCCGACCATCAAAATGACGATCAAAATGAACACATCGACAGCGCTGTAACCGAAGTATTCGTCCCATCCGCGCAGATACTCAAATCCTATTCGCACATGAGACTGTGCATTTTCATAAAGCGCTATCGTCTTTTCCTGATATCGGTACATGAACGTATCGTGGGATATCCCCATGCAGTCAAACTCGTAAAGATTCGTCCGTGCGCGCTCGAGCACCTTCGCCGTCTCTCTTGGGTATGACGCGTTATTTTCTATCTGACTGTACAGCATCATGTACAGCATCGCATCCGAATAATCGGCGCTGTCCGAGTACACGTCAGGCAGCGGTTCGAGCTCGAACTCGAAGTCGCCGCGCTCCATCGCCTCGGATAATAATCGTTCGCGCTCCGCCTGCATCCGCTCATATTCCGCATGATCAGCATCCACGCTTTCGCGGTCACGGACGTACAGGTCGAAAAAATCGGCGAGCACATCCGGCGGCACACGTAAATACTGCTGATGCTCCGATATCCGATACGCGCATAAAGCGACGTTAAGGGCGAGCATGACGGCGAGGAATATCCACACATACCGCACGCCGAAAAGCTTATAAAGCTCATATTTCACGTATTTCATATGCTGTTAAAATCAATGAAATATATATCGCCCGTCTCGGTGTCGTATCTGATCATTACATTATTATTAAGACTCGTGCCCGCACTCCAAACGGTTTCGCCGCTGTCGTTTTCGGCGGATGTATATCGGTTGAACGATGAGTATATGTATCTGCCGGACACGATAAAGCTGCCGAGCGTATAAAAAGATCCGTCTCCCTCGCGGTACGGGACGAAAACCTTCCTGACGTCTGTGCCGTCGTGATCCATTCTGTATATCGGGCTGATATTGACTGTGCCCGTTTCCTCACGATATCCGTCGCGGTAACCGTCGTCGCCGAAAACAATTTCCTTCGGCATATCGAGCGTATAGTAAATGTACTTTTCGGTCACATAGAGATAGCTCACACCGTTTACACCGAGACTTTTGTTGTTTTCCCCGTTCTCATCGCAGACACGCACCTCGCCGCCATTCTCCGTACTGTAAATGAAACCGTCGTCGCATTTGTACTTATACCCGACATTTGATGCAACTGTATATTCCTCGCCGGTTGTAACATCACGGCATATCAAATCGCTGTTCATCATATCGGAAATATACAGCTTGCCGCCGCACGACATCATCGGACTATACTTCCATTCGTCCGACTCGATGATCTCCGTCGTCAGCGTGTCCGTGTTTTGACGGCAGAACGCAAACGTATATTCGTTCGTCTCTTCGTCGTACACGGTGTCGATATAAAAGCAGCTGCTCCCGTCGACCACCATGCCCGACACGATAAGATCGGAATTTATTTCACGCAGCACTGTCAGTTCATCGTTTTCCGTGTCGTATTTTACTACGCGCGAGACGTCGGACGCCTCGCCGTTCTTGTCGATAATTGAATATGACTGTTTATAAAGTATGTCGCTGTCGGAAAAGTAGACGCCGTACGAGCCGTCGATGCCGTAAAACGGACATTCCGCGGTTTTGTGATCGCAGAGCGGATCCGGGCAGACATATGTGATGTTACCTGTTTTTATGTCGTAACGGCAGAGCGATGTTTTTCCGGCATAGTATATTTGACCGTCGTGTATTGCCATATGCGAATTACATGTCACCGCCGGGACGGATATGACGCTGTCAGTACTGTCGTCGTCGTCGACGTATGAAAACGCCGATCCGTTGACAAACAGTGCAGCAGTATCGGTCCCGCCGTTGTCGAGGCTGTCTTTGGTGACCACGGTATAGTCGAGGTCGTTGCGGCATGATGTAATCAGTGTCAATGTCAAAATGAGCGTCAAAAACGCAGTAATAGTTTTCGTATGTGTTTTCATATCCGATCCGTTTTTAAGCCGTTTATGATGTCGAGCAGTGTCGCCTTGTCGCTTGCTGCGATAGAATATGAGTTTCCATCATGCACGAATATCGCCTCTTTTTTGCCGTTGACCTCGGTAAAATAAAACGTTATGCCGTCGATAGTTACGTCCTCGTCCGACGAGAGGCTGTATATCGATTCTCCGTATGCATCGTATAAACATACCGAGTAATATACGCCGCCGGAAATTGAGAGATGCAGTTCTTTTCCTTTTGCACTGTCGATTTGATATATACTTTTTATTTCAGAATCCGCAGGAAGATACGAAGGATAGAGAATATCAATATTTTCATCCTTCAGCAGCGCTTCGATTGAATCGTATTCTTTCACATCGCCGTTTCGTATAAATGTTATCCCGCCATACTCTATCGGTTCACCGTGCGGAAGGTCAAATATTCCGTGTCCCCACTTCTGAATAACGGCTATCGGAGATATTCCGTCGACGGCGGCGGCGATCAGGACAGGAGAAAAGCACATGAAAATTGCCGCAAGGATAATGGCGGCGCCTTTTCTCAGTCTGCCGGAGCTGTGCTTAATTTCCGTATGCGAATCGAATGTATAAAACAGTTTTTGAAGTTCACGGTTCTTTATTTCCGCGTCGGGAGCATTCTTGATGCCGATCTTATCTATCATATCGCTGCATTCGTCGATATAACGCATATCCTGCTCATCAAACGGCTTTTGTATTTCTTTGTCGATCTCATCTATAAGCAGCCGTGTCATTTTTTCTTCCGGCATATTTTCGTTGGCTTTCAAACGACTCACCTCTCCGTTTTGCCATCATGACCGTTCACATCCTATTTTGCGCCTCTGTTTATATAGTCTGTGAAAAATCATTTTGTGACATCTTTTTTTGAAAATTTTTGAAATTTTTTCTGCCGACCAATATCTATTGATAAAGCAGTTTTTTTACGATCTTTATTATTTTTATTCGCAGCCGGGAAATTCTTTTACGCAGCGCCGTCTCGTTTATACCGTACATTGCCGCAATATCTCCGTATGAGGTCTTACGTACAAATGCCTCATCATAGAGTCTGCGCTCGGTCGGAGTCAATTTTTCCAGTATCATTGACTTGTATTTTTCTGTTTCTTCCTCATCTATATTATCTTCATCGGATATCTCATCGGAAGTATCGGGTACGGATTCGACTTTGTCAAGCGCCTCATCGAGCGGTATGACGTTTTCCGTGTCGCGGCGTTTGTGTTTGTAATAATCGACGACAATATTATGAGCGGTGCTGTACAGCCATTGACGTATGTATTTATATTCGATCGTTTCAAACGAGCTGCCGAGAGCGAGAAACACCTCCTGCGTCAGGTCATAGGCGTCATGCTCGCTATTGACATGATTGAAGCAGTATTTGTATATCTCATCGTAATATTTTTCCGCAATATGGCGAAGCAATTGGATCGTTATTTTCAAACCGTGTTCCTTTATTTATGTCAGTAATATTAAACACATTCTACCATACTGTTCGGTAATAATACAATACTCAATTATATGTATGTGAATAGTTGATGATATTCTCCAAAAGTTTACCTTTTGACAATTATTTGGATGTGCTATATTACTGTATTTTATGTGTCGATATATGTACTCCAACAGGGGAAAATGCACCATAATAAGGTATTATTCCGAATATAATACAGTCTTACTCTCCATGCCAAAAGGTAAACTTTTTGAAACCGATTTACTGTTTGAGAGATAGATTATACTCCCTCAGCCGCCTGTAAAACGTGGACCTGCTCATGCCGAGTTCTACAAGAATATCGCTTAGCAAAGCTCTGTTTCTTGTCCATCTTTGTACATAATCTCCGAAATCGGGCGGTGCTTCTTTCGGCGGTCGACCGAATCTCACGCCACGCAGTTTTGCAGCCGCAATACCCTCGGCTTGACGCTTGCGGATGTTTTCGCGCTCATTCTGTGCCACAAACGAAAGAAGCTGCAAAACAATATCGCTGATGAATGTACCGAGAAGATTCTTTTCGCGCCTTGTATCAAGCAGGGGCATGTCGATTACGACAACGTCGCATTTCTTTTCCTTCGTGATGATGCGCCACTGATTTTGTATTTCCTCATAGTTGCGACCAAGGCGGTCGATACTGAGAATATATAATACGTCACCTTCGCAGAGCTTCTTCATAAGCCGTTTGTAATTAGGTCGGTTGAAATCCTTTCCCGACTGTTTATCGATATAGACATTTCTTATGTCAACTCCGGCATCGTTCATCGCTATGAGCTGACGATCCTCATTCTGATCCTGTGACGATACTCTCACATATCCGTATATTTTGTTTTTCATAAGTCCTCCAATCTCTCAGAATATATTATGCTTCAAGACAGCAAACCTAATCTGCCGCCTTTCGGCGGCAGGTTTATTTTTATCATCATAACGTTGCAGATTATTCCGAACACGGCGTCGGGGATGACGCTCCTGTCGCTCATGTCTGCGATATTCATGCTCCCCGTGCCGCGGTACACATCTTTTGCTGCGCAGAGAAGCGCGTATGCACCTATCGAATATTTCCCGCGCTTAATGCTGTCGAAGTCGATGTTGTCTCGGCTGACGCACGGCTCCGCATCTGCCCACAGATCATCGCCGCTATGAATGAGTTCTATACTATGAAGGCTCATCCGGAACAGTACAAACGGTACTCTTCTTTCCGTGATGCGATGGACGAGGTTCTGACAGAGTAACAAACAAGCAAGCAATTTTACGAATCAAAACTGTATTCACTTCTTGAGATTGAAGATACAAAGCTTTGGCACCTTAGTGCGCCGGCGCTTTACGAGCTGTACGATGAAGAAAAAAGAACGGGCAGCATCACGTTCCCGGAGGCGGCATGACATGAGCACAGCAGGAAATTTCACTGTTTATTGCGCGGAGCAGTATAAAAACGCTAAAAAGCTGACGGGAAAAGAGGTCTCCGAGCTTTTCACCAAGTACAGAGTTTGGGAATACGTGTATTCATGCTTTGAATCTCTGAATACGACCGGAGACAAGTATATCATTGAAGATATAGATCTCTATATCGAGGCACGTCAAGCATAACTATCTCGTTCTTGAAACTCAATTCGGTCGCGTAGAAAAGACGGCTTCTCAAAATCAGTCGCAGTTCAGAGATAGACTTTATTGCAGCATAAACTCCATGAAGCAGCCGAAACAAGGCTATGTTCATTCACCTGCACATTCTCCGACGCAAAAGTCCTCGATCACATCGGGCAAATGACATAACGACAGTTCGAGCTCGTTGCAAAGTCTGACAAGCTCCTCTACCGCACCGCGGTCAGGCGATAGGTCGACAAACGACTGCAAAATGACCTCGATGCCGTCGTTCACAGTAACGGCAGCGATGCCGTAACATGTACGGCTCTCCAGTCTGCTCTCAAGCAGGACATAATGAAATCTCATACATTGGCCCCCATAAAAACACGACAAATAATGTCGGAATGTATCGCTTTCATTTTCCCAAACGGTTGTCAAACGCGCTGTCATTTGAAAACAGAAGTAGATATTACCCGGTTTTTCTTTATTTTACAGCCGTAATAAAGAATATAACAGGGAATATATTGCTGATTTATAGATAATTTCGTAAAATTATTTTGAAAAATCGACACATCGACATCCGCTCGCAAGCCGCCAGCTAAATTACATATTCTCATAATAATAATACATCCTCCGAATGATGAAAATGATCGTCATTTCGGAGGATTTTTGTTTAAATAGGGATTCAGTTTTTCTGAACAAAAGCTTTTTTTCGACATTCTTTATATTATTTTCCTGATTTATTCAAAAAGATTCTACAATAAATAACATAAATCAGTAATATATTCCCTGTTTTTTCCTTTATTTCGACGTTAAAATGAATAAAAACGGGAGACGATTTATGTTTGATCTAATCCGCCTTGGTTTGACACTGCACGATGCCCGCCGCCAAAAGAAAATGACACAAGAAGAAGCCGCCGAGATAATCGACGTATCTGTTGAAACGATACGCAATATCGAACACGGCGACACTTCGCCGAACATAGCTACAGTTTTCGCATTGTGCGACATATACGGTCTTTATGAATATGAGATATGGCGCTACTATAAAAGAGACCACGCCGTCGATGAACGTCTCCGTGAAATGAAGGTACTTCATTCGAATATCATAATCGAGCGAGTTTTACGATAATATGTGAGTTACAAGGTTTTGACCGCTTGCATCGACGGTGACATTCATAGAGCAAAATACGGCGAAGGAAATCGTTCTCCGCCGACTTTTTGTTCGACATTCTGTTTTATTTTTACCCGATCTGTGGTAATATGATAATGCTTGAACAGAATCAAGAAACGGAAGGTACAGTCATGGAAGAACAACAGCATAAGCCGAGGGATTGGTCGAAACTCACCCCGGCGGAGAAGAAAAAGAACCTTTTCCTGAAGCAGAAAGAGACGCTCGATCTGTTTTTGGAGCGTCATGCAATATCAAAAGAGCAGTACGATAAAAGTCTCGGTGATCTCCGCATCAAGATGGGGATCGCGGACGACTTGTCAAAATAAATTGCCGGAGGAACACGTTATGTCATTCTTGGAGCTTGCTAAATCAAGATTTTCGGTCAGAAAATTCGACGAAAGACCTATCGAAAAGGAAAAGTTAGACCTCATTTTAGAGGCGGGCAATGTCGCGCCGACAGGGTGCAACTATCAGCCGCAGAGGATCTACGTCATAGAGAGCGCGGAAAAGTTAGCGATCCTGAACGAGCAGAGCAAATGCATTTTCGGCGCCAAGACTGTCCTGCTGTTCGCATACAATGCGGACGAAGACTGGAATAATCCGCTCGAACGCGGTGTTCATTCCGGCGTGCAGGACGTCAGCATCGTCGCGACTCATGTGATGCTCGAGGCATGGGAACTCGGCATCGGGACGTGCTGGGTGAACTATTTCGCCAATTCTAAGCTCGAACGCGCGCTCGGACTTCCCGAAAATGAAAAGGTCGTTCTGCTCATGCCGATCGGCTATCCCGCAGCAGATGCTGAACCGCTTGCAAAGATGCACAACGTATACAGAGATATTGACGAGACTGTCAGGTTTATGTGATTTTTCGACTGTCTCATCTTTCTTTCCTGATATCATATATATTTTCCTATGGGAAGTTCACTGCGCCCGTCGCGTTGACAGGCGGCACCTTCCGTCAAGAGGCTTCTACACCGTCTTGGCGTAAGGTGTCTTTTTGTTATCGCATTTGTCGACTACGCAAATTTAAGCACTTTTTACTATATTACGAACGCCTATTTTTGTCGCTCGGCTTTACCCTTTTTTGACTGTCGCTCCCGATCATCGCTCTCTCTAGGATAAACTCGCGCACGGCTTCCTTCGGTATTCGCCATGTACGCCCGTTGCGGAACGCCTTGAGCGCACCGCTGTTAAGTAACTCGTACATCGCGTTATATCCGATTCGCAATGCTTCGCAAGCCTCATCGACCGTCATCACATCTGCGTACTCTTCGAGCATGTTTTTATTGCCTCCTTTTCCGTGTTGTTCGCCCGATACGGGCAGTTGTCAGGTCCGATATCACACTTAACGCAAAGGCAGTTCCCGCGTTTACGCGATCTATGCTTTCTATCGGTGCCGGATCGATACAAAAGATTGAGATAGTTCAGCTGCTCGATCACAGCCAGTTCAGTTCTTGCCAAGTCAAGCGCCATTTCTGTAATATCGACACCGTTTGAATACATTTGTGCCAGTTTTTCACGCTCTTCATCGGACCAAAAGTTACGTTCACGATCGAGACGGATCTCTCGATTCCTCATTTTCTTTATCAGTTCAGAATCATATGTTTTGTTCATTTTTTGCCTCCAAAATATATATCGTTCTTTATTTATCTGTTATTACGATTATCGCATAATACATTACATCTTCACAATTTACACAGCTGTTTCATCTGTTGCTTGAATACGTCAAACTTGCTATCCCATGTCTTCGCATTATACCTCTAAGAGCGCTCATAAACTGCTTGAACTCTTTCCTTGTTCCATAATATCTGTGTCCGTCGACATAGCTGACAGAGTTTGTCACTATGTGTATGTGCGGGTGATCCGCATTCTCATGAACGGCGTAAACCGTTTGGTACTCTCGACCTAAAAAAAGAACCGCCTCTTTGGCGATCTCATTGACTGTGTCCATGCTCCGCACCTCACCGGGTGAGAATGAGATTATGAAATGACGAAGCTGCACACCGTTTGATTTGCCGTATCGTTCAGATATGGCAGCCATACTGCCGGCAATATCATTCGCATCTACTTTGACGCCGCCGATAAACCGGCTCGGCGTCTTTGCCTCATTCATGATGTAGTTGATCAAGTCTTGTTTAGCTGCATCGTCAAAATACCTTCCGTGACCGTTCGCGGTCTTAAGTGTTGCCATAATGATATTATCCTTTCTATGTTTGATTTAATTGCTATACTATTCTGTTAGTTGTAATTTAATATCAAAAATTGTTTTTAATCTTTAAGCCATATAGAGCATCATATAGTGGTGTTATATTCGACGCAAGGGGGAAGAACTACGTTCTTCCCCCCGGGGCCCCATTATGTTTTAATTTATGTGTTATATCATTTTACCGATTAAACGGCATCTGTAATTACCGTAAAAACGAGTATTGTAGTTGACGAAAAAACTCGTTTTTTCAACCACATATTATCTCCGTGGAGCCCGGAGCGACGCACTCCGGACGAACGAAAATTCATATATCCATGGAGGTAAAACAACATGTCAGAACAAACAACAGCGTCAACGATCCACGTATGCTCGGTATGCGGCACGGTCGTCGAGAACGATCAAGCCGTATACGTCTACGGCGCCGCCTACTGCCCCGACTGCGCCGCACGGTACACGACGGTCTGCGCCCACTGCGGGGTGCGCATCTGTTACAGCGACAACGCGGGCACCGACAGCTTCCCACTCTGTCAGGACTGCTACGACGACTACTACACCAACTGCGACAGATGCGGCGTGCTCCTTCATCGCGACGAAGCCTATTACGGCAGCGACGATGACGCCTATTGCAGCAGCTGCTGCCACCGCCGGTACCGCGGCGGCATCGAGGATTACTACTACAAGCCCGAGCCCATCTTCTACGGCTCGGGCGATCGCTATTTCGGGGTAGAACTCGAGGTAGATGAAGCAGGCGAGGACAGCGGCAACGCGAACGAGATCGCCGACATCGCAAACAGAAACGAAGTCCGCGTCTACTGCAAGCATGACGGCTCCCTCGATGACGGCTTTGAGATAGTGTCGCATCCGATGACACTCGACTATCACGAACACGAGATGCCGTGGGCCGATATGCTTGAAAGACTGCGGGGTATGGGGTACTTATCACATCTCGCATCTACATGCGGACTTCACGTCCATGTAAACAGAACATCACTCGGAGATACAACGGAAGAGCAGGACACGACGATAGCGCGTGTCCTGTTTTTCTTTGAAAAGTTCTGGAACGAGCTGCTCAAGTTCTCGCGCCGCACATCACGTCAGCTCGACAAATGGGCTGCCCGGTACGGTTACAAGGACCACCCGAAGGAGATGCTCGAGCACGTAAAGAAAGGTACGTCTCTTGGAAGATACTACTGCGTGAACCTTCAGAATGAGTCGACTATAGAGTTCCGCATATTCAGAGGTACGCTTCGCTATAACACGTTCATAGCGACGATTCAGCTTGTAAATCGCATATGCGACATTGCCGTGATGCTGACGGACGAAGAGATGCGCTCTCTCGCATGGACGACATTCGTCGAGCACTGCACCGAGCCGGAGCTTGTCCGTTACCTTAAGGAACGTCGGCTATACGTCAACGATCCTGTAGAAGCTATGGAGGAGGCGTGAATATGTGCTGTCTGTTTGGATTCATTGATTACGAACATTCCCTCTCCGTGGGGGAGAAGAACCGCCTCATAAACTCGCTCGCACGGGCAAGCGAGGCACGCGGCACAGATGCTGCCGGTATCGCATACAACAGTCACGGACATCTCACCGTATACAAACGTCCTCTCCCGGCTCATGAAATGAAGTTCCGGATCCCGGAAGGCGCAGATGTCGTTATGGGTCACACACGTCTTACGACACAGGGAGACGAAAAGTTCAACGCAAACAACCATCCTTTCAAGGGCATGGCGGGAACAATACAGTTCGCACTTGCACATAACGGCGTGCTGTATAACGACGAAATGATCCGACGGCTTGAGCATCTGCCGAAAACGCCGATCATGACTGACTCGTATGTAGCGGTACAGCTTATCGAGAAAGCGGGCGACGTCAACTTTGATACTCTCCGCAATATGGCGGAGCAGCTCGAGGGCAGCTTTACGATCACCGTGATGGACGGAAGCGACAACCTCTTCTTCATCAAAGGCGACAATCCCATGTGCATCGCGCATCTGCCGAAGATAGGAGCATATGTCTATGCCTCAACAGAGGAGATACTGCTTGACGGCATAAAGCGGTCGCATCTCGATCTCGGCGAACGCATAAAGGTCCAGCTCGTATGCGGCGAGATCATGCGTATAGACTGCCACGGCAAGCGGGAGACTGAGCGCTTCGATACGGACAACCTCTTCTTCGGCAGCGGCTACTACCGATTCGGCTACGGTGCATCATATGATCCAAGCCCGAAGCACAAGAAGAAGTCAGACACGGACGCATATGTCGCCGATCTCAAGTGCACTGCGACATATCTCGGTTACTCGCCGTCGTTCGTCGACTACCTGATACGCGAAGGATATTCATTCATGGACATCGAGGAGGTGCTGTATGACGAATCATGCCGTTAGGGTCCGCCTCCAAAGTGACACATGCCAAAATATCGAAATCGACTCTATTGGCACACTTTTTTCATGTGTCAATAGGGTATGCCCTATTGATAGAGAGGTGATCGAATGAAGGTCGGATATATCCGTGTAAGCACTGCCGAACAGAACACAGCAAGGCAAGAGGTCCTTATGCAGACACTCGGAGTCGATACCGTCTATATCGACAGGATGAGCGGCAAGTCTACGGACAGGCCCGAGCTGCAACGGATGATGAGCTTCGTACGTGAGGGCGATACAGTCATAGTCGAATCGATATCAAGATTCGCACGCAATACACGTGACCTGCTTGACCTTATCGAGAAGCTTACAGAGCGTAATGTCGAGTTCATGTCCAAAAAGGAATCTATCGACACCACGACGCCGACGGGCAGGTTCATGCTGACTGTGTTCGGCGCTGTCGCCGAGCTTGAGAGGTCGTACATACTACAGCGTCAGCGCGAGGGTATCGAGATCGCAAAGGAGCGCCACGTCTATAAGGGACGGAAGCCTATCGAGCGCTCCGACTTCGGACCTGTCGTGGCGCTTTGGCGAAACGGCAGTATCACGGCTGTTGAAGCAATGAGGCGGCTCGACATGTCGCCAAGCACATTCTATAGGAAAGTCAGACGGGAGGTGAAAACATGACAGAGGTAATTATCATCGTCATCGGCTTTGCGCTTATGCTTGCCGTGATCGCTGTGGCCGAGCTTCTTACAGAGCGGTCAAAATGACGGTTACGGTGTCGGCGATCCTCGAGCTGCTTGCCGAGGGTGCTGCACTTGCTATAGCGGTGTGGCTGACGTGGCTCGAACGTGATAAGTGAAAAGAAAAAGAAAAAGAGAAAGAAATATTATATGTAAATTTGGCATTTTGGCATCAAATCATATCCATATTATGTAAACATTCTCTTCTAAGCGCAATAAAGGCGATTGACTAACGAGCTAAAGCAAAATGACTATAATGCTGTAATTGGGAAACCATTTTGCGCCGGTGTGTCGGTGTGTCGATGTGTCAAAGGTTTTTTCACGTGAAAATATAGCTGAAATACCGGAATTTCGTAAAAGAATATGCCTAAAGAACCGACACATCGGCACAAACCTCTATATATCTCCTCGAACCGCTTGCCGAGGGTGGCACACTTGCTATAGCAATGCGGCTGACGTGTATTGAGCGTGATAAGTGAAAAACGGGAGCACAGCATGCAGATGTTGTGCCCCCGTTCTTTCTATCCACAATCAAACAATAAAAGCCTATGATCCTTGGAAAAGGATTATTGCGGCATGCAATTTATGCAACTGCACAACAAGGCAAAATAATTTTTTACATATGACGAACAATTAGATAAATCATACTAGCAAATTGATCGTGACACTGAATCATGCAAAGAATTCGGGGTCATAATAATAGTTGGAGGACAGATCTTATGCAACTGATAATTGACAAAGATGCACATATAGCGACAATTTGGGTTTCTAAAGATGAGCGCACAGATCCACTTGTTTTAGAAAAAGCAAGAACGACCTGTGCCGAGCTGAAAGCCAAAAAGATAAAGACTGCAATCTTCATCTCAGGAGATAAAGACTTGCTCGAAGAGACAACAGCACTGATTTTATACAATCGCAGAAAATTGGCTGAAACGGCGGTAAGTGTGAACAGACTTTGAGTGTAACATTCTGCACAAGTTATACCGTTGCTGATCTAACTGTAGCGGATCGTAGCAAAATAAGTTTGTGCAGTGAATCAAAAATAAAAAACAAAAAGTAATGGATTATTATATATAGAAATTTGGACTTTTGGCACTAAAATCAAGCACATAATTCCCATATTATTCCTGATAAGGCAATCTTATACTTTGTTCTTTCCTTTGCTCCCTACACTGCTGAAACTGCTCAAAAGCACTCGCCCTCAGTCCAGTACTTTCGGAACAGCGGAAGATCAACAACGCCTTTGGGGTATATATTGTGTGTCGGAGTATGTTCGGCTTTTTCTAATGTACCTACTATCAAACTTTTCATTTTTGCGTATACCAGGCAAATTTCACCACATATTTTCAGTTCTCTGATGCTGATGTTCTCCTGAAAGCGTTGAAATCCATCGATCAAACTATTACAATACGGAAAGACGCACTGGGACTGAAGATGGATGCTCCGTCATGTGTAAATAGTTGCCCCGGCGATGCACTGTGCAAGCAAACAAAGCCGGGGCGTTTTGTGTTTATCTTAATATTCGTCACTGAGCAGAAAGTCGGCAATGTGCATTGTTTTGATCCCTTCGTAATTGCCTCCGGCAAATTCGTCGGTCGTCAATACATATTTCGGGTAATTGTCGCGTATTTCAAGCAGCCGGTTATACTCGCGCTTTTCTGTCCTTTCAGAGCCGATGCTCTGCGTCACTTGAACATACAACCTTTCGTTTTGCTTGTTCGCCACGAAGTCGATCTCGCCGTCGCCTGTCTTCCCGATATAGACGGAGTACCCCCGACGGCAAAGCTCAAGGTATACGACATTTTCAAGACTCGACGCAACCGTATCGGAGTTGTAACCCAAAACACTGTACCGCAAGGAGGTGTCCGCAAGATAGAACTTCTCCTGCGTTTTCAGGATTTCCTTACCTTGCAGATCATAGCGCGAGCAGCGGTGAAGCAGATACGCCTTCTCTAATTTTTCAAGGTAGCCATACACTGTTTCGTTGTCGAGCTTTCGATTCTCGGATTTCAGATAATCCGAAATAGACTTTGCGGAAAACGTATTGCCGACATTATCAAAGGTATACTTCACAACCCGTTCAAGCTGATCGACCTTTTTCACCTGACCCCGTTTCACAATATCCGAGAATATGGTCGAATTGTAAATGTCTCGTACAATCGTGTATATCTCGTCCTGCGAGTAGCTTTGAAGCTGCGTTGCGGGAAAACCGCCCAAACGAACAAAATCAGTAAGCTCCTTTTTGGGATCTCCGACTGATTCATACGATTGTTTGAACATAAGGTATTCGGCGAAAGACAGGGTGTAAATACGGAAAGCGATATATCTGCCGGTCAGATAGGTCGATATTTCCGAAGACATCATGCGGGAATTGGAGCCGGTGACGTACAAGTCCACATCGTAATCGGCGGCAAGAGAGTTGACGACTCTTTCCCAACCCTTAATTTCCTGCACCTCGTCAAGAAATAGATAGGTTTTGCCTTCGGGAGAGAGCTTCGCTTTTAGCTCGGCGAACATCTCTTTTGCCGTTACATCCTCGTATTCCATAGAGTCATAACGGCAGTTTACAATACGGTCTGCGGGAATGCCCCGTTCCGTTTTGAGCTTTTCGATGATCATTTTCAAAATCGTTGACTTGCCGCAGCGACGTACCCCGGTAAGCACCTTTACGAAAGGAGTGTCCGTATAAGCCATGATTTTATCAACATATAAAGGTCTGTAAATCAATGTAACCACCTCCACCTAAATCATTATACCGCAAAACATCTGAATTGTCAATAGTTTTGCGGTTTCAAACCGCAAAACTTCTCTGACTTTTCACAAAATCGAGAATACAAAATCTAATAATCATTTTTAGCGATGCACTGCACTAGCAGAACGAAGTCGTTTTTCAACATAATCGATGGAGCAGCATGGGATAAAAATGGAAATACTGATTGCCGGCACCCGAAGACTATGTCGTACAGGACAGAATATGGTATCAGGGTCTTATGTCTATCCCAAAAGGGGAGCCGTATATTAGCTCGGTTTATAAAGACGCATTCACAGACGGCATGTGTTTTACCGTCTCGAAGATACTGGACGACGGAGAGACTATCATCGGGATCGACTACTCCATGTCGGTCATACAGGCATTATATTGAGAAAATGAACTCCATGGATCGCGGCCAGGCCATGATCATAATCAAGGATATATGATTTAATGACATTCGTGAATTTCTCACATGAAGAGTTTTTTTCAGTAGTGCATTTCGAATTTGAAATCGTTGCCGCAATCAATCATGCATGCTGCGATTCGCCTGTCATAGAGATCAAGTATGGTGCTTAAATTCAGCTTTCTCACTTCAGCGCTAACATCTGTACTCGAATGCCTTAACGTCCGTCAGTCATTTTTTACCCGGCGCTTTCGCGTGAAGATTTTCGCTCAGCACATTTTTCGCCGTCACCTCAGGTGTAGACGGTATATTTGTCACACCGATGGTTGAAGCAAATCAATGGATCAAGACGCACAACATTACCTTAAACAGTTGACATTTTCCCGATTTTCGGGTATCATTAATATAGAGGGAGTGATGAATATGACCGAGACTGAGCTTGAACGGAAAGAACG
>CANQMJ010000041.1 GCA_947624945.1 uncultured Clostridia bacterium
GACAGTCTTCTTTGTCATGCACTTTTTTCTCTTCGGCTATTGTGCTTTTGTTTCAAACTTTGATTCCTCCTTTGGTGTTTTCTGCGGTTGGCGAACCGCTCCTATTCTACACCAAAGGAGGATTATTTTTCTACTCATAGCTAAAGCTTTTTGGAACCACCGGCACTGCCGGTGGTTTTCTGTTGCACAATAAAAAGGAACATGACCGCCCCCGCAGCCATGTTCCTTTATATTGCACACATTTTTGCTTGATCGTATGCCGGCATATATCGCTCAAACTGCTGTTCTCCACCCTGGCGAGGGATTTTTTCGTTCCGCTAGGCAATTTTTCAACGGCGGACTTCCGTCCGACGAGAAAATTTAACGACGCAGACGCAACCCGCCACTCTCCGCCTCGGCGAGGAATTTTTTCGTTCCGCTAGGCAAATTTTCGACGGCGGACTTCCGTCCGGCGAGAAAATTTAACGACGCGGGGCGGAAAAATAACCGCCGACAAAAAGCAGAGCGGAAAAATAACCGCCGACAAGCCCACAAATGGAAAAGCACGGCTTCGCCGTGCTCGCCCTCTCACTTGTCTTCCGTCGTATCTGCTGTCTTCGTCGGAATCTCACGGAACAGAGCGAAGCGGAACAGCTTCGTCTCATCCGACGGATTCTCGCAGCGGAGCTTAGCATCGGCAACGATGCCGCCCTTGATTATCTCGGCAAGACCGAGAAGCTGAGAAAGACGCGATCTGAGATTGATGCAGTCGCCTTCCGGCGTCTCGAGATAAACGTCGCCTTCGCATCCGTCAAGCGCGTGGATGAATTCGGCGATGTCGACCTCATGCATCTCAACCTTCCTATTGAGCATGTTTTGGAGCCATCCCTTCTGTAATACTCGATAAACGGCGCCTGCCGCCTATCAATATAAGTATACTGAATTTACAAACTTTTTCAAGACGCACTTTGTACAAAGTTTACGTTAAAAACAATGTTGCGTTCGTGCATAATCCCTCTATGCGTCAATGCAACAACATGCCATCATATTGACGCATCTTATTATTTTTACCGCACCGACAGCTCGCGCTCTATCTCGTTCGCGACCGATGACGCGTCGAGATGCAGCAGTTCAAGAAGCGATTTTCTGTCTCCGTGCGGTATAAATTCGCCGTCTATGGCGCGTACATGAACGCGCGGCAGTCCGCGCTCCGACGCAAACGCAGCGAGCCTTTCGCCGACGCCGCCGTTCAGAACGCCTTCTTCGAGCACGTACACGAGGCGACAGCCGGACAAAAGCTCCGCGAGCTTGTCCGCGTCGAGCGGCAAAAGCGTCGTCAGCTTGACGATGCCGACGCGGTATCTGTCCGCGAGCATGTCGACGGCTTTGACAGCTTCCTCGGTTATGATGCTGTACGTGACGATCACGCAGTCCGGGGTCTGCGGTATGCGGTGCGTAAGCGACCGCTCACGCACAAATCCGCGCCTGTCGTAGTGATGCTCGGCGCCCTTCGGATACCGCACGACGACGACGCCCTCGCCCGCGAGCGCGTCCGCCATCGCGTCGGCGAGCTCCGCATACGTCTCGGGCGAATACATCGTCACGCCCGGTATCGACGCAAACAGCGCCGCGTCGAATATGCCCTGATGTGTCACGCCATCGCCGGGAACGATGCCGCAATGGTCGAGCGCGAGCGTGATGTGCGCGCGCTGGAGCGCGGCGTCATGCATGACCTGATCGTATACGCGCTGCGAGAACGTGGAATATATCGCGCATACGGGATTCATGCCCGATATAGCGAGCCCGCCGCAGTACGCGACCGAGTGCTCCTCCGCGATACCCACGTCGGCGAAGCGGTCGGGGTACATATTTGCGAAATTGCATAGTCCCGTGCCGTCGCGCATCGCGCTCGTCACGGCGTACACGGACGCGTCGTCCTTAGCCAGCCTGCACATGATGTCGCCGAATACGCTCGTGAAGCTCTCGCATGTCTGCGGACACAGCCCCTCGTTCGGGTCGAACGAGCACGTCGAGTGGTATTTGTCGGGATTATTTTCCGCGTCTTTGTAGCCGAGTCCCTTTTTCGTGACGATGTGTATGAGCCATACGCCGCCTCTCGATTTTGCCTCCGACAGGACAGCTTCGAGACGCGGTATGTCGTGACCGTCGACGGGGCCGACGTACGGCATGCCGAGGTTTTCAAACAGCGTGTCGCGTATGAACATGCGTTTAAGGCTGTCCTTCGTCCATTTAAGCATCGCGGCAAGAGGTTTGCCGACGAGCGGTATATGCACGAGGAGATCGTCGAGCGTATGCTTCAGCGTCAGATAACCGCGGCTCGTTCTGACGCGCGAAAGATATTTCGATATGCCGCCGACGTTCTGCGATATCGACATTTCATTGTCGTTGAGGATTATAACGACGTTTAAGTCGAGGTTGTCGGCGGCGTGGTCGATGGCCTCGTATATCATGCCGTTTGTGAACGAGCCGTCGCCGACGACGGCGACCGTGTACGCGTCGCTGCCGCGCCGCTTATTCGCGGCGGCGATGCCGAGCGCGACCGATATCGAGCTGCCGCTGTGTCCTGCGTAGACGGTGTCGTACTCGCTCTCGGCGGGCGACGTGAAGCCCGATATGCCGCCGTACTGGCGCAGCGTATTGAATTTGTCGTAGCGGCCGGTGATGAGCTTGTGCGTGTAGCTCTGATGGCTGACGTCGAATATTATCTTATCGCGCGGCGCATCGAAAACGCGGTGGATGGCGAGCGTCGCCTCGACAAGTCCCAAATTCGACGACAAATGACCGCCGTTTTCGGACACTGTTTTGATGATCGTCCCGCGTATCTCATTCCGCAGCGCTTCAAGCTCGCGCGCCGACAAATTCCTTATGTCGCCGGGAGAATGTATGTTTTCGAGCATAAAATGACCTGAATTTACAAGATGCCGTATAATACAGTTTGTAAATCAGTATATCATATACTCACCGTAAGGTCAAGGCCGCAATGTGCATAATTTTACCTCTTGCGCCATAAACCGATCCGATACACAAAAGCGGGCCGGACGACGCTGCAGGCATCATCCGACCCGTTTTTTATACTTTACTTACGCTTATTCTGTTTTTTCACGTCCATGGCGATGAATCCGATCGACGTCATCGACACGACAACCAAAACCGCAAGCACGAGAGTCTGAGCATCGCTGCCCGTCTTGGGCGGCTCTGCCTGTGACGGTGTCTGAGTCCCGGCAGGCGCTGTCGTCTCGGGAGCTTTGCTCTCGGTCGCCGCCGCGGACTCCGTCGATTCAGCCGCCGGCGTCGACGATTCAGGCGATATTACCGAGCTCGTATCAACAAGCACAAACTCGCTGAAATGTGTCGTCGTGAACGTCACATACTTTCCGTCCGCCGTCGCCGAAGCCATCATATCGGTGAGAGCGCCGTTGTCGCTTATGTGGTAGACCTTTGTCGTACCCGCGTTCCATCCTTGCGGCACGGGGATGCTGACTGTCAGCGTAGACTTGACGGAGATGTCGGAGCCGTTCTTCGTCAACCCGATATTGTACGACTGATACTTTTCGTACTTGTCGGCGAACTGCTCATCCGCAGACTTGCTCTCGGTCTTTTTCTCGACCGTCAGCTTTGCGCCCTCGTAATACGATGCTTCGGACGCGTTCGGGGCAGAGGCTGTCACGCCGTCCTCACTGTCCTCGAGCACAGGAGCGGTTGGCTCAGGCGTCTGCGTTGTCTCGGGTTCCTTTGTAGTATCGGGTGCCTTCGTCGTCTCGGGCGCCTTTGTTGTTTCCTCGGGAGCCTTTGACGATTCATCAGTTACACTTGTCGAATCGTCTGACTCTGTTCCTTTATCGTCAGTATCTTCCGGCACAGGCGTCTTAGTGACAGCAACGACCGTATCCTTCGCGAACACAGTGCCGTCGAACGTTACCTTCAAACGATACGTGCCCGCATCGTCCGCCGCCGCGCTTTCTATCACGAGCGTCAGACCTGTCTGACCTTCGATTTCTTCTTCGTTTCCGTCACTGTCCACACGATACCACTGACATGTATATTCGCCGTCCTCTACGGTCACTGTCGCGGTGATCGTTGCTTTTTCTCCTTCATTTACTGTGATCTCAGGTGCAAGCGATATTACAGCTTCCTTTTTCTGCGTAAGTCCGACTGCGAGCTCGCCCGACTCTATCTCCCTTTCCTGCACCGTTGACGCGATAAACGATGCCTCGACGACTGCCGTTACATTGGGATTCGTCAGTTCTTCATACGATACCGTGATCTCCTGCTTTGTCGTTTCGGCAAGAACTGCGATCTCTTTCCCCGCCACAGATATCGAGTCAATAACATAACCCTCTTTCGCCTCGACCGTGAGCGTGACCGTTTCGTCTTTTTTAAGTTCGGCAACTCCGCCCTCGCCGAGCGCCTCGCCCGTTATCGTACCGCCGTTCGTCGACGGGACAGCGAGAATCGAACGCGTCGCCGCCACGGACCCGTCGGACTCAACGACCGCTATCTCGAACGGGCTGAAGCTGTCAACGAGAAGCACGAGACCGTACTCTGTAACAATGCACGGTATTTCTTCAACGCCGGTGACTTTGCCTTCGGAATCGGTGATAAAGTGATATGCCTTGAACGTCACGCCCGCATCGTTCGGACCGTATCCGTCCGGGAACCCGAGCGATACGCGCAGACTCTGCCCCGTCTTTGGAACATTTTTCTTGCAAGCGTTGAGGCTGATGTTGTACGTTTGACTCTGAACTATTTGGTCGTTCTTCGTAGCGGCATTATTCCTGAGAGCTTCCTTCATCTGCTCTTCCTGCTCGGCGTTTGTAGGCGATACCACGAGTGCGAGACGCTGGCGCAGATTGTCGCCGACATCCTCGCCGTTTTCGTCCTTCCAGCCTTTTGTTGAAAGATCGTCGTTCTCCATAAGGAACGGCTTGCCGAATCCGTTCCAGTCGATGCCCTGACTCTTATACCTGCATATTGCGCAGGGATGGCTCGCAACGTATGTAAGCTCGATCGGGAGCTTGCCGCTCGTCTTGCCGATAAGTCCCTTAATATAGAACGTATAAACGACGCCATCGTCCATGAACATATCGCTCGGCTTGAACGTGAACGTCGTAGTCTTGTGACCGTCCCATTCGACCTCGCCGATCTTGCAGTTCTTCTCTGCGGACGAATTATGAACGCGCGCGTCCCCGAGCCAGTGCTCGGCATAGACCTCGATAGTAGGCTTTTTCACCCCGGTCGCGAGCATAAGCTCATCGTCCCACACCGTCTTGATCGTGTATGTACTGCCGTCGATGTCGAGGTTGCCCTGCATGCTCGGAGCGGACTGTTTGAGATCCGGGTACGGCGGAGCCTTGTAGTCGCCGTTAACATTGTGAAGCGGCTTTTCTGTCATAGAGATTATGTCATCATCAGCGCCATGGAAATAAGAATCTTTGTATGTTTCAAAATCCATCGGAGTCTTTGTGACAGCGTAATCTATCCAACTCAACTGAGCAAAACGCAGATCACAGTAATCTTCGTAATCCTCAAAACCGTATCCTAAAAATACATAATACCAACCGCTCATTTTGACGCTTCCGTCCGGGTTGAGCGTATCTTTTACAATATAGAGACCGTCTTTGTCGGTTCCGTTCTCTTCCTGCTCGCCGTTCCGCATGAGGAGGTGATAGCCGGCTTTATTTGCCGCCTCAATACCCATATCGACGCCGTCAACATTTATACTGATTAGGTACTGACCTGCGATCGTGTCGCCATCGGAGAGGCTGTAAGGATTATAACCGATCTTAAGTATGACGTCCTTGTCACCGTCCGTACCCTTATACTCGGTATATGTTACACCGTAACCCTCGAGCGACAGTCCGGGATATGTAAACGGATAATTTGCCTCAGAGAGAACACCGTCCGGAATATGGTTGCGCGACATAAGTGAACTGCCCGCAAGCAGATATTCCGTCGTCGGTTTGTTTTGACCATTGCTGTATACCGGATCGTCCATCGTGACGTCAACACCGTACCAGCCGCCCGTAGTGTCTTCAGCGATCTCCTTGAGTTCTGTTTTTTCAACGACAGTATCGCCTTGAACAGCCTCGCCGACCTTTTCAACTATCGCTTTCGGATCATAAAGGTACACATAGTTCCATATGTGCAGTTCGTCGACACCTTCGGTGGAACCGTGCTTCTCATCGTTGTGGCGGTAAACGCCCTGCACCATTACGCACGGAATGCCGAGCTCGTCCATAACTGCCTTGAACGCGCGCGTGTACGCCTCGCACACGCCCTTATTCGTCACGAGCGCGCCGTATGCGGTGCGAATGAAGCCGGAAATATCGGCGGGACAGTCTTTTTCAAGTGTATACGTCACGAGATCCGCGAGCTTATCGTGCGCGTATTCGACCTCGGCGTGCGCGAGCGTTTCCTTTTTCACGTCGCGACCGCAGTTAGCCTTTACATCTTTTACGAAAGCGTCGAGCGCCGCGTCATACTCCGCTATCGCGGCTCTGACATCAGCTTCGGTCTCAAACCCTTCCGTATAGTATGTATCATATCTGCCCGTACCGAGGTAGAGATGATATCCGCCCTTTTCATCCGTTGTCGCGCGGAGCGAGAGCGCGGAAAAATCCACATAAAATACACTCGGGTGATCGAAGTAGAACGCGTCGCGCGCCGCGCCGAAATCGTTCATCAGCGCGGAACCGTATGCTTTGGCAGTCGCTTCGTCGAAGGTATGATTCGCGATAAGATCGACTGATTCACCCGCGATGAACGATCCGTCTTTAAGCATCGTTTCCATCGCATCGTAGAATGCTTTCGATTCATCTGTTTTGAGCTGATTGTAAAAATACTTGCGTACATCAAGCTCATCTTCCGTCCCGACGGCGTTGACTTTGAAATTGACAAAGCCGAGCGCGCCGATAACGGGCGAAAGCGCAAGTACGATCGCCAAAAGCGCCGTAGCTAATTGCTTCATTTTCATATATGTGCCGCTCCTCTGTTAGGATCTATTGCCTTTTCGGTCAATGTCTTACCGTCTTCGGCAAACATATAATATCATTACTTGCCTATTTGTGTCAAGTATGTGTCGGAAATTTGACAGAAAAATTTTTTGATTTTAGTCGCACGTATAATTCACCGTCAAAAATCAATGCATTCTACGAAGCGTGATTCAAAGTCCGACGAGCCCGAAAGCTCAATGTACGCTGCATTTTTTGCGATCTCGTCCGCTTTGCGGACAAACTCGTCAGACGTGAGCATCATCTCGGCTCCGCGTATTGCTCCGTTGCCTAAAACAGTCACATTTTCGGCAAGTGCGGAAGGCACAAGACCGATGCGCACGCACGCGCCGATATCGAGCCCGCTGCCGAATCCGCCCGACAGACACAGCTTGTCCGCGCCCCCGCACACCGTATCAACTGCGGCGCGCACCGCACCTTTCGCGAGCTGCAGAGCCCTTATATCCGACTGCGTTATATAAACTCCGTCCGCAAGCTCAAATCTGCCGCCGCGCAAAACGCCCGTACCCGACAGCGCGCCCATATCGTGCAGCGCCGCCGCCGCTGAGATGAGTCCGCTCCCGCATATCCCGATCGCATCCGCATCGCCGACAGTGTGCACGTCGATACCCACGCCGTCAAACGTCACCGAATCGATCGCCCCCGGCAAAGCCGCCATACCGCACTCGATGCCGGCGCCCTCGAGCGCCGGTCCCGCCGCCGCCGCGCACGCGCGTATCACACCGCCTTCTTTGGCTATAACCTCGCCGTTCGTGCCGATATCGCACGCGACCACGTTGTCCTCGTCGTACAATCCCGCCGCAAGCGCGCTCGCGACAGCGTCCGCGCCCACATACGACGACACGCACCGCGGCACATACGCGCCGCACATCTCAAATCCGAACAGCGTCGGCGGCGTAAACGGCGCCGTACCTATCGGCGTCGGGTCGATTCCCGCCCATATCGACAGCATCGTCGTGTTGCCGACGACGACAGTCCTCGCGCCGTCCGGCGCACCGAGCACATGACGCATATCGTCTATCATCGCGCACAGCGGCGCTCTCAGCGCGTCGACTCCGTACTTTCCCACAGCCGTAATGCGCGATATCACATCCGCGCCGAACGATGACTGCGGGTTCCGCCGCGTCAGCTCGCCTATGCGGACTCCCGTCACCATATCGACCGCCGACACCGCAACCGTCGTTGTACCTATGTCCACGGCGACGCCGATATTCCCTACGCCGTCCGCGCGCATCCCTGCGCGCGATACCACATCGTCGTCCGCAAATACCTCGACGTCGCCGACCGCATACGCCATACACGCGAGCCTTACCCCGTCCGCGCGCTCACGTTCGGTCAGACGCGCCGACTCCGCCTCAGTCATCGCCGACAGCGCACCGCGCGCCTTGATTTTGCAGCCGCCGCACACGCCTCTGCCGCCGCACGGCGCATACACCGACACTCCCATATCCGCGCACGCGCGGAGTATCGTCACCGGCTCGCCGTATGACGATGTGCGCGTGCTCCCGTCGCCGTATCTGACCGTCACCGTCGCCATTTGCCGTTCCCTTCTCTTCCTCATTTTACATGACCGCCGATTCGCGGTCACTTCCGTATATTTATTATACATCGCGCATGCAATAAAAACAAGCTCAAAACAGTCCCGCACGCCGTCCCTACTTGATATTTGCCCCCGCATCGGTTATAATCAGATCAAAGAGTATAAAAACGGGAGCAGACGATGGAACTTATCGCAAAAACATTTTCCGAGCTTACACCGCGCGAGCTTTACGAAATACTAAAATCGCGCGCCGAGATATTCATAATCGAGCAGAACATAAACTACAACGATATGGACGACGTCGACTACGAAAGCCTTCACTGCTTTTTCACGGAAAACAGCGTCGTGACCGCATATCTCCGCGCTTACCGCATAGACGAAGACGCCGTCAAGGTCGGACGCGTGCTCACGCTGCGCCACGGACACGGACTCGGACGCGAGCTCCTCGAAAAAAGCATACCCGCAATAACAAAACGAATGACGTGCAAAAAGATCCACATCGACGCGCAGAAGCACGCGGTCGGATTTTACGAAAAATTTGGCTTTGTTGTGACGTCGGGCGAATTTCTCGAAGAAGGCATAGTCCACGTTTCGATGGAGCTTGACCTTTCGGAGGCGTCGACATGAAAAACTCCAAAGCATCGACGTATCTGCGCCTGTTTATCACATTTCTCAAGATCGGCGCGTTCACGTTCGGCGGCGGCTACGCGATGATACCGCTCATACAGAGGGAGACCGTCGAAAAACGCGAATGGATAACGTCCGACGACATACTCGAGATCGTCGCCATCGCCGAGTCGACGCCGGGTCCTATCGCCATAAACACCGCAACATTCGTCGGCTATCGCATCTGCGGCTTCTTCGGCGCGCTCATGTCGACGCTCGGCGTCGTCCTGCCGTCATTTCTCATTATCCTTGCGATTTCGTTCGTGCTGCGCGAATTCGAGAGCGTCAAAATCGTGCAGTACGCATTCTCCGGCATACGCGCCGGTGTGCTCGCGCTAATCGTCAAGGCAGTGTGGTCCATGTATAAACAGTGCAACAAAAACGCATGCGCCTACGTTGTCATGGTCGCCGCGTTTATGCTGACAGCGTTTTTCGACGTCGACGTTCTCGCCGTCATAATCGGCTGCGCACTTTTCGGACTCGCCTCGTCTATAATGGCCGCAAAAGGTACAAAACGATGATATACCTCGAACTGTTTTTGACGTTTCTGAAAATCGGCGCATTCACATTCGGCGGCGGTTACGCGATGCTGCCGCTCATACAGAGCGAGGTCGCCGCCCACGGCTGGCTCGACGAAAAAGCGCTCGTCGACTTCATCGCCGTCAGCGAGAGCACGCCGGGGCCGTTCGCCGTCAACGTCTCGACCTACGTCGGAGCCGAAGTCGGCGGCGTGCTCGGTTCGCTCTGCGCGACGCTCGGCGTCGTATTCCCGTCGTTTGTCATAATACTGCTCGTCGCGAAATGCTTCGAGAAATTCCGCGAAAGCACCGTCGTAAAAGGCTGCATGTCGGGACTGAAACCCGCCGTCGTCGGACTTATCGGCGCCGCAGTCATATCTGTCGGCAAGACCGTATTCATACATGACGGCGCGAGCCTCGCCGTCTTTGCTGATGCATCGTTTTACGTCTCGCTCGTCATTTTCGCACTGTCGGTCGTTCTCGCATTCAAAAAGCTGCACCCGATAATCATCATCTGCGCGTCCGCACTGCTCGGCGTCGCCGCCGGATATCTTCCGATATAACTATATAACGCCATTAAAGACCGTGCGGCAACCCGCACGGTTTTTAACTTTACTTGCACAACTCCACAACGACGACCTCGGGACGGTCGTTGAACCTCACCGGTATAACACTGTTGCCGAGTCCGCGACTCACCACCATCGACGTATCGCCCCGCACATAAAGCCCCGCGTCATACTTCGGGAAAAATCCCTGATTCGGCGCGTATACTCCGCCGATAAACGGCAGCCTCACCTGCCCGCCGTGCGCGTGACCGCACAGCGCCACATCAACTCCGCACGACACGTACGCATCAAACAGCTCCGGACGGTGTGACAACAAGAGCGTGAAACCGCCGCCATTCGTTTCCATAAGTCCGCCGAGCTTCTTTTTCATCATCGACAATACCTCGCCGTTCGTCTCACCGCGCATCGTGAAATTCGGATCGTTGAGCCCGACTATCTTTACCGTCTCGCCGTCCCTCTCCCACACAGCCGCACTGTCCGCGAGCACCGTCACGCCCGCCGCTTTCAGCCCGACAATTAGCCTCTCGTACCCTCCGTCGACGAGCGCCGCCTCGTGATTGCCCGTCACATAATACACGCGCGCGATCTTTACCGCTCTTTCCGCGAACCGCAGCGCCGCGTCAATATCCGTATGGCGCGAATCGACGAGATCGCCCGTTATCGCAATTATATCGGGCTCGCACGACTCCAGAATATCTATGAGCGCGCCGTTATCCTTGCCGAACTCGTAATTGTGCAAGTCCGATA
The DNA here is from genome assembly GCA_947624945.1 of uncultured Clostridia bacterium. Classification (GTDB taxonomy): domain Bacteria; phylum Bacillota; class Clostridia; order Oscillospirales; family CAG-272; genus DTU064. The sequence goes on from CANQMJ010000041.1 coordinate 11,048, forward strand.
CCTGCGCGATACGGCAGCCGTCGAACGCGTCGGGCAGCCTGCTGCACCGCACCTTCATTTCCGTCACCCCGACCGTGACGTTGCTCCATATCATATACGCAATAAATGCGCCTACAACGAGCGTCGACGCGGCGATTATGAGAAACGTTGCCGCACCGTTCACGCGCTTTGATTTTCCCTTTGTCATTCCCGCTCCACCTTTCTGATTATAAAGTCAAGCGCCCGCATAATGACCGAAATAAGCCCCATTAAAAGCTCCGCCGGCACTGCTATAACGCACACGACCGCGACGCCGCACCAGAATATTGCCCCGGTAATAACGCTCCGCACACCGCAATGCCCTCCGCTTTTTGATCCGCCGAACCGCGCCATATCAGAACTCCTCCTTCGCGCCGCTGACGATCTTGTAATACGCGCCAGCCGTCAGCTTGTACACTATCGTGTAGAACACGGCGAACACCAATAGACTGACCCCCGTCGTCGCCGCAAACAGCGTGACTTTGTCAAGACCGAACAGCAAAAGCAGCTTGTGTATTATCGGGAACGCAAACGCAAGATGCATCGCCGCGAAAAGAAGCGGCAGGAAAAACACCGTCAAAAGCTGCGAGTTGATGCTCTTCTTTATATCCCGCTTCGTCATGCCCACCTTTTGCATGATGCCGAACCGCGCCTGATCCTCGTACCCCTCCGAAAGCTGCTTATAATAGATTATAAGCACGGCGGCGAGCGTGAACACGATGCTCAGGATTATGCCGATATAGAACAGCGTACCGAACATGCCGTAGAAATCCTGCCTGTTTTCCTCGCGTGACGCGATCGACGCATACGCGCCGTATTTTGCCTCCATGTAACTCGCATCGAGCGGAGTTGAGTACAGTATCTCGTTGATCGTATCGCAGAGCGCGATCTCTTCGTCCACGTCGAGATCCGTGTCGAAATCGTACTTCATCCGATACTGCAGCATCCCCTCGCCCAGAGAATCAGTCATATCCGCTATCCCCTCGACCGCATATTCGAGGTCTGGCACGACTACCACCATACACGGCGATATTATATACCCTTCTCCGTGCTCGAATTTTTTCTCGTCGTACTTTCTCACATGAAACGACCTGCCGCCGTTGAACGACAGCACATCTCCGTCAAAATCATGACGGTATACGCAGACGATCGCTTCGTTGTCGCCGAGCGAAATGTCGTCGCCGACTGTCTCGTTAAAATCTGACAGCGGGACAAAAAGGAACTGAAATACGTTCGCCATCACGTCGACGCCGCGGTCGTCTATCTTACGAACGTCAAGCTCTACATTTCCGTCGTCCGTCATATACCCCGACACGGCCGCCGTGCGGTACGATATCACATCGTCCGCGCTCGCCCCCGCGTCCGCGACCATACCGTCTATATCGCTCCTGACTGCCTCGGCAATATCGTCCGACAGACCACCTATGCCGCCGAACCGGAAGTCGATATTGATATCGCGCGGATAACGCTGATTGACCGCGTTTTCTTCGCCGAAATAAAGACATGTCGTCGACGATATCATGACGAGCACCATCGTCGCAAGTATGCATATCGACGCAAGCCCCGCGCCGTTTCGCTTCATGCGGAACGCCATCGACGACACCGACACGAAGTGATTCGGCTTATAATAGTAAGCCTTATTCTTCTGCAATAACCGGCAGAACACCACCGATCCCGATATCATCAAAAGATACGTGCCGGCAATGACCATCAAAACAGCAACAAAGAACCACAAAAGCGCCGTTATCGGGTCCTTTATCATCACCGCGATATAGTACGCTCCGCCGAGGACGACCGCGCCTAAAATCCTGAACAGCCAATTCGCACGCGGCGGCTTTTCGCCCGTGCTCTCACCGCGCAGAAGCTGCACCGCGCTCGAGAACCGCACCTGACGTATCGAGTTGAGAAGCAAAAGCAGGAATATGACGCCGAATACCTCGAGCGTCCTTGCGACCGCCACCCACGATATGTTCAGATCGTACGTTATCTCGCCGTTCATTATGTTAATAAATCCGAGCTCCGCGAGCTTCGAAAACGATATCCCGAAAAGCAGCCCCGCCAAAATCGACACAGCCGCCACGGTCAGCGTCTCCCAGAACAGTATGCGCGCGATGCTCCACTTACCCATGCCGAGAATGTTATACAGTCCGAACTCCTTTTTGCGCCGCCGCATCAGAAACGAATTCGTGTAAAACAGGAATATGCACGCGAACACCGCGATGACGACGCTCCCGAGCTGCAGCATGCTCCGCACCGACTCCGCGCCCATCATCGAATCGGGCACGCTGCATAAACCGATGTACATTATGATGTAGAACATCATCACCATGCCGACGCACGTCAGAATGAACGGCGTGAACATCTTCTTGTTCTTTCTGATGCTGTCGACTGCCAGCTTTGGATAAAAACCTACCTTCACGCCGTCTTACCTCCGGTCGCGAGCAGCGTCAGCGTGTCCGATATCTTCTGATACAGCCCGTCATTCGTGTCGTCGCCGCGGTATATCTGATGGAACACTTCCCCGTCCTTGATGAACAGCACTCTGTTCGCCGAGCTCGCCGCCTTGACAGAATGCGTCACCATGAGTATCGTCTGACCGAGCGCGTTCACCTCCGAAAACATCGAAAGAAGCTCGTCCGTCGACTTTGAGTCGAGCGCCCCCGTGGGCTCGTCCGCAAGTATCAGCTTCGGACTCGTTATCATCGCTCTTGCGACCGCGGCGCGCTGCTTCTGCCCGCCCGACACCTCGTACGGATATTTTTTGAGAAGCTCCGATATCCCGAGCTTCGCCGCTATCGGCGCGAGCCGCTCCTTCATCTCGCGGTGACCCGTGCCGGACAAAACGAGCGGCAGATAAATATTGTCTTCGAGCGTGAACGTGTCGAGCAGATTGAACTCCTGGAACACGAACCCGAGATTGTCACGCCTGAACGCAGATATCGCCGACTCGCGTATCTTCGACAGGTCCCGTCCGTCGAGTATGACAGTCCCGCCCGACGGCTTGTCGAGTGCCGCCAAAATGTTTAAAAGCGTCGTCTTGCCCGAGCCCGACTCACCCATTATAGCAACATACTCACCCGCCTCGACCGAGAAACTGACGTCGCGCAATGCCTCGACCTTGTTGCCGCCGAACCGCGTCGTATATACTTTCCTTACTCCCTTTACTTCAAGAATACTCACTTGTCTAAGTCCTCCTTTCGAACCTGTTGAGCCCATTATAACAGACGCGGGAAATGCTTCGCCATCGAAACGGCTTACATTTCCCGCCTTTGATATTACATTTTTGTAACATCACTCCCGTCCGAGCTCGTACTGTTCAAGGTCGACCGAGACGAGCGTCCCGCGCCGGACCTCGGAGGAAATATTGATTTTCGCGCCGAGACTGTCGCATATGCGGCGGCACAGGTACAGCCCGAGCCCGCTCGCCCTCTTGTCCGTGCGCCCGTTATAACCCGTGTACCCCTTCTCGAATACGCGCGGCAGATCGGACTTCGCAATTCCGATGCCCGTGTCCTCGATACACAGCGTTTTCGGCTCGCGCACATATATCGTAACGCTCCCCTCGCGCGTATATTTGAGCGCATTTGAAAGTATCTGCTCGATAACGAACGACAGCCACTTCTCATCGGTCACAACAGCCGCATCCGTCGGCGTATATTCAAGCCGTATCTTTCTCGCGATAAACTCCGACGCAAACTTCGATATCGCCCCGTCGATAACGTCGCCGAGACGGCACTCAGAAAGCACAAAATCGTTCGTGTCCGCGTCAAGCCGCAGAAACGCGAGCACCATTCCCACATACTGCTCTATCATAAATAAATCGGACGAAAGACTGCGGAATACGGGCGAATCCTCACGCTCAAGCGTCAGCCGCATCGACGTTATCGGCGTCTTTATCTGATGCACCCACGCAGTATAATAATCGACCGTGTCGCGGAACCGCTCCGCATACGCGTCCTCGTTCTGCGACGCCTCGTCGCACAGCGACTTTATTATCGCCTGATAATCTACGTCGTCAACCGTTTTTGCCGCCGGCAGCTCGTCCGATACCGCATCCGCGCGCGACCTTATCCGTGACAGCATCTTATGCTTCCGCGCCGCACGACCGATGTCAAATACCACATACACAAGCCCGAACAGCGCGCACAAAAGAGCGGGATATATCACGGCTCCGACCGGCAGCCTGTAAAGCGCAAACGTGACGCCGAACACGGCGCAGAACAAAAGAAACATTATTATCACGCGCCTGTGCGCGCTCACATACGCAAAAAACAGTCTCATCGCCGCCCCCGCCCGCATTTCACTCGATTATATATCCGCTCCCGACCTTCGTCGTTATGAGATCGCAAAGCCCCGCCGCGTCGAGCTTCTTTCGGAGCCTGTTGATGTTCACCGTCAGCGTGTTCTCGTCAACATACTCGCGCGTCTTCCACAGCCGCTCCATCAGCCGCTCGCGGCTGACGACGCGACCCCTGTTCTCAAACAGACACTGCAAAATTTTATACTCATTCTTCGTCAGCGGTATCTGCTCGCCCTCATACGTCAGCGTGCCGTCGCCCGTGTTGAGAAACGCTCCCCTGTGCTCGATAACATTCATGCTCCCCGCGAAATCGTACGTGCGGCGCAAAAGCGCCTGTATCTTCGCGATGAGCACATCGGTGTCGAACGGCTTCGCGATGAAATCGTCCGCGCCCATGTTCATCGCCATTACAATGTTCATATTGTCGGACGCCGACGAAATGAATATTATCGGCGCTTTCGTTATCTTCCGCAGCTCCGCGCACCAGTGATAGCCGTTGTAAAACGGCAGACCGATGTCGAGAAGAATTATATGCGGCTGATACGACGCAAACTCCGACAGTATGTCGCGGAAATCCTCCGCCGCGCGCGCCTCAAATCCCCACGATACGGCTATGTCCCTCACCGCACCCGCGATCTTTATGTCGTCCTCGATTATAAGTATGCGATACATCGTCTATCCTTTTCCATGCGATTTTATCAAACCTACTCGCCGCCGCACAAACCTGCATATCGGCTCAAACACGAGCACCGAGAACGCAAACACATCCGCGGTCACAATAGCGGCGGGCACGATGCATATGCTGTTCGGCATAACGCGGAACCACAGACCCGTGACAAGCTCAATTATCGGTATCGGCGGGTAATGCAGCGCCATTATGTGCATCGATTCTTCGCCGAACGAACTCAAAAACCTGCACTCTTGCGGCAGCAAAATCGCCGCGAATATGACCGCCAGCGACCCGAATATGCCTGTCACAAAGAAAGCTGCGGGATTTGCGCCGAGATAAAACCATATCAGATTCGCATTATTTTTCGTCATATGCTCGACCGCGATATATAGTGACAAACTCACGAGCGCGCACACGGCTGCGGTCGGCCTTTTTATTTTCAGCGAAAGCAGCCTTTCAAAAGCCGCACCCGCCATTATGAAAAACAGGTCGGGCAGCGTCCGCAGTATGAGCACCGTCGGATATCGCACCCAATTCGACATCTCATATACCCTGCCGTCCATGTACAGCTTATTGAGCACGAGCGACGCAAACAAAGTCAGAAGGAGTACCCCCCCCCCACATGCAAATTGCGCGTATTTTCTGCGCAATTTATTAAGAAGCGCATACAAAACGATAAGCTCCGTCTCCGCTATAAACAGCGCGAACAGGAACCACAGCGGCGCCGTCACGCCGCACACGGCGGCGTAAATATCGTTTATCAAAACTCCTGCGGGACGCGCCGTAAACACGTCTATCAACGTATACACCGCGCACCAGAAAAAATACGGGACCATAAGCCGCAAAAACGCGCGCTTTATTTCAAATTTGACGTCGATGCCGCCGTCTTTATATCGCAGCTTGCGCCCGAGACAAATTCCGCTCAAAATGAAGAAAAGCGGCATGTGAAACGCGTATATGTACCGTATGACCGCCGCATACCTCGACGCGGCGGCTGTCAGCCTCACCGAATGTCCCCACACGACGAGAAATATGCCGACAGCCTTTGCGTAGTCGATATACGGAAGCCTTCTTTTTTCTTCTTCCATTACTTTTTACCCCCAAAGCTTACTTTCTCAGCGACTCACACGCCGCAGCCCCGTCCGCGCGCAGCTTTTCAATATCTATCGTCGTATACTCGCCGTCGCGGTACAAAACGCGCCCGTTCACCATCGTCAGTCTGACGTCCGCGCCGCACGCAGCATACACGATATCGGACGACATGTCCGCACCGCGCAGATGAAGCGCGCCGCCGTCAAGTATGCACAGATCGGCGGGACGCCCCGCCTCGAGCACACCGCACCCGTCAAATCCCATCGCGCGCGCACCCGTCTCCGTCGCCATTTTTATCACATCAGCCGCCGAGATCGACGACGCGTTCATCGTCGACACCTTAGAGAGCAGCGCCGCGAGCCTCATCTCGCGGAACATGTCGAGCGTATTGTTCGACGCCGCACCGTCGGTGCCGAGCGCAACATCAACACCGCGCTCTCTCATCTTCGCGACAGGCGAGATACCGCTCGCAAGATACATGTTGCTCGCCGGATTGTGCGCCGCATAAACACCGTGACGCGCGAGTATGTCGATATCCTCATCGGTCACATGCACACAGTGCGCCGCGATAACAGGCACGTCGAAAAGTCCTATCCGCTCAAAATACGCGGGCGGCGTCACTCC
>CANQMJ010000042.1 GCA_947624945.1 uncultured Clostridia bacterium
ACTCGTCGGTATTGAGGCGGTAGGCATAAACGGCGTGCCGATAAGCACGTTCTTCTGCTACTTCACGGCGGCGGCGTGCAACATCTATTTCCTTGTAAAGCACGTCGGGATAAAGCTCGATTTCAGTCACATGCTCGTGCGTCCGCTCATAGCGGGTATCGCGTGCGCGCTGTCCGCGTACGGAGTTTATTACGCGCTGTCGATGGCGGCGGTCCACTACATCATCGCGATGTTCGCGGGGATAGCGATAGGCGCAGTTGTATATGTAGTTTTGATATTCGCGCTCGGCGCGATAACAAAGTCGGATATTTTGCTCATCCCGAAAGGGGCGAAGCTGCTCGCGGTCGTCGACCGCATCCGCGGAAAGAGAAAAGGAGAGGCAGGATAAATGAACGAAAAGGCAAAGGCGCTGTGCGGGCGCGACAGGTACACGTTTGACGATCTGTGCGAGATAATAAAGATACTGCGCGGCGAGGGCGGCTGCCCGTGGGATCGCGAACAGACGCACGAATCGATAAGAAACAGTCTCATCGAGGAGACGTATGAGGCTGTCGAGAGCATCGACAACGGCGATATGACGCTTCTGTGCGAGGAGCTCGGCGACGTTATGCTGCAAGTCGTATTCCACTCGGAGATAGAGCGCGAGAATGGCACGTTCGATGTCGGCGACGTCATAACGGGCGAATGTAAAAAGATGATTACGCGTCACCCGCACATATTCGGCGAGGCGAAAGTACAGACGAGCGCGGACGTGCTCGACGCGTGGGACAAGATAAAGTCTGAGGAAAAGAAACGCCGCACGACGACGGAAAAGCTGCGCTCTGTGTCGTCGTCGCTGCCGGCACTGATGAAGGCGGACAAGCTCGGCGAGATATCGAAGAAGGTGGGGTTCGACTTCGCATCGGCGGACGAGGCGTTTTCAAAGATATCGGAGGAGACGGCGGAGGTCGGGGAGCTGATGGACGGCGGCGACTCGGACAGGCTCGAGGAGGAGATAGGCGATCTTTTGCTCGCGGTCGTGAACACGGCGCGGCTGTGCGGCATCGATTCGGAGCATGCGCTCGCACGCGCATGCGATAAATACTGCGACAGATTCGAGCGAGTCGAGCGCGCGGTGACGGAGTCGGGAAAGAGCATGACGGAGCTCGACATGACGGAACTCGACGCGATCTGGAACAAAGTGAAGCACAAGGAGTGACATATTTCGTCACGAGTCGCTTTTTCGTGCAGTGAGTGGAGGCATGTGCCCTGAAAACTTATAAATTCCCGAGTTTTTTGGTGAGAAACTTTTGATTTTCTATTGCAAAGACTGTATCTTTATGCTATAATTGTTTAAAATTAAAAGTCGGAAGAGATAACCTTCCTATAAGGATTTTGAAAGGACAGGAAATATGAACAAGAATCAGCTTGTAAACGAGATCGCGGTCAAGGCGAATATCAGAAAGAAGGACGCCGAGGCGGCTGTCTCCGCAGTTTTCGACACTATCAGCGAAGCGCTCGCAAAGGACGATAAGGTACAGATCGTCGGCTTCGGTACATTCAAGGTAAAGCACAAGGAAGCTCACGAGGGCAGAAACCCTGCGACCGGCGAACGCATCACGATAGCGGCGTCCAACGCTCCTGTTTTCACGCCCGGCAAGGCGCTCAAGGATCAGGTCAACGGTTGAGCTTAATAAGACAATTTAATTTGCGCGAAGGCGGTATCCCGTATCGGGATGCCGCCCTCGATGCGTTTTTAGGGGAAATGACCATAATCCGACATAAAAAAGACGGTTTTGACATCGGATTATGGCACCTTTTCCCGCACTATATCACATCACAGGGAAAAATATGCGGCTTGATAAATTTCTGAAGGTATCGAGGATAATAAAACGGCGCACTGTCGCGAACAACGCGTGCGACGCCGAGCATGTCGAGGTGAACGGACGGCGCGCTAAGGCGTCGTACGACGTGAAGGTCGGAGATGTGCTCGAAATAACATTCGGTCAGAAGACGCTGAAAGTGCGCGTACGCGAGGTACGCGACAACGTCGGCAAAGCCGACGCCGATTCGATGTACGAGGTCATCGAATAGTATAGAGTAATAGACGCATGCGCGTCCGCATATATTGAATCAGGCGACACGGAAAACGAAGGGAGCTTGATCATTATGGACGGCGAAAAGAGCAAGAGGACGCACGCGATAAGTCTGTGCGAGCGCGGCGCGCTCGTTCTGACGGGTATACAGTCGATAGACGGCTTCGACGAGGAAAACATAATAATGCGGACGTCGGACGACGACGGTCTGTCTGTACAGGGAAAGGCGCTGCACGTCGACAAGTTCGACGCCGAGACCGGCGACATGACGGTCAGCGGGAGCGTCGACGCGATCGTGTACTACGACGTGAAGAAGCGGCGCGACCGCAAAAGAAACGGTCGGTTCGGTCAGGGATAAGCCGGCGTGTCATGCAGGTTGAAATAAGCGAGCACATAACGCTGCTCATACTGTCGATAGTGGCGGGAGCCGTCGCAGGCGCCGCGTACGACGCGGTACGGCTTCTGCGCACGTTCTTCGGACTCGGCATCGACTACCGCGCATCGTGCGCGCTGTCGAATGTGTCGCTGCCTATAATAGGTGCGCCGAAGGAACGTGTGCGCGGACGCGGTAAAATAGCCGCTGCCGACGCGGCGGTGTTCGTATTCGACATCGCGTACATGCTGATTTTGACGCTTGCGGCCGTGATATTCCTTTACCGCACGTCGAACGGCACGCCGAGGCTGTTTTCTCTCGTCGGCATGGCGGCGGGATTTTACGCGTACATGGCGACTGTCGGAAAACTGACGGCGGCGGTGTCGTCGTACATACTGTTCGCGGTCGAGGTCGCGGTAAGATACGCGGTGTGGCTCACGGTCACGCCGATAAAAGCGGCGGCGCGCGGTCTTTACAGAGTCGCGGCGCTGATATACAAAAAGACGATAAAACGGTTCACGGAAAAAATAAGACGCCGCAGATCGGAAAAGCGGACGCGGCGGTACATGGACGTGGAGCTTCCGAAAATGATATCCGGTATGGCTGCGGCGATATCGGACGACAAAGCGGTCGGGGAGAAAGAAAATGCTTGAAACGATCACGGATAATATATTCTTCAAATTGGCGCTTGTGGTGGTGTCTGTTTTCTGCATCATAACGCTTTTATCGTCGAACGCCGAAAGCGAGGAGCTGAGAAACGAGCGCGACGAGCTTGAACGTCAGATCGCGGAATACAACGAGCTTATACTGTCCGTCGAAAACGATCTTTCGGCTCCGATCGACGAGGACTACATAATCAAGATGGCGCGCGAGAAATTCAACATGCGTCTGCCCGAGGAAGTCGTATTCGTGACGAATATAACAAACGACGACGAATAAACGCGGCGGGGGAAGCTCTTTTACGGGCTTCCCCCGCGAATGTTTTTTTATTTTGCAAAAAAAAAATCGGAAATCGACCAAACAAAACGCAAAACTCCGACACTTTATTGATGAAAGGCGGTGAAAAAGTGGAGCATAACATCATCGAAGATTACGTTGAAAAAGTCTACGGCTACGCGACGAGACGCACATACTCGCGCGACGAGGCGGACGAGCTTGCGCAGGAGATACTGTTCACGGCTGTGCGCGAGCTGCCGAGGCTGCGGGACTGCGACAGATTCGAGCCGTGGCTGTGGGGACTTGCCGACAACGTGACAAAGCGTTTCCGGCGCGACATGGGAAAACGGCGCGCGACGTATTCCTATGACGTTCTCGGCGACGCGGCTGCGGAGGACGAATACTTCGGCGGCGAGTCGGGCGAGAACGAGCGTCTTTACGATCTTTTGCGCACGAAGGTGGCGATGCTTTCGTCCGCGTACCGCGACATAGTCGTGCTCCACTATTACGACGGCCTTTCGACAAAAATTATCTCCGAGCGCCTCGGCATACCCGAGGGGACAGTCAGGTGGCGGCTTTCCGAGGCGAGGAGAAAACTGAAAAAGGAGCTTTTTGTTATGGAAGACACGGCACTTTATCCGAGAAAGATGTGGATCGAAATTTTCGGCGACGGAGAATACGACGGAACGCGGATCCCGTTTCCCGACGTGTACATCGAAGATGCGCTGTCGCAGAACATACTTTATAACTGCTACGAGCGTGCGAGAGGTATCGAGGAGCTTGCAAAGATATGCGGCGTGCCGGCGTACTACGTCGAGGATCGCGTCGAGAATCTCGTGAACCGCCGCGCGGTCATCGAGTCGCCGAAGGGGAAGTACCGCACAGATTTCATGATTTTATCGGACAAGCACGAGGTATACTGCCGGGAGCACGCCGAGGACGCGCTCGAGCCCGTTATGGACAGGCTGATTGAAGCGCTCGACGGGATAGCGAACGAGGCGGCGGGGATCGACTTTTACAGGGCGGAAAAAAGTGAGAGCGACCTATATTACCTGTACGGTATATTGGCGTTCGAGTACATGTCGCGGTGCTTATGCAGGCCGCCGTATCCGCCGATCCCCGAAAATTATGACGGATTCCGATGGCGTTATTTAGCCGGAGAAAAGCGAGTAGATTCGAGCGTCATCATATCGACGTCGAGATGCAATAATACCTGCAGCCGCGGAAATTGCACCCACACTGTTTACGCTAATTTCGGCGGCGTCGCGTACAGACCGATGATGTACTACACATATATCAACGCCTGTGAGGACATTCTCGTGCGCGGCAAGACGGACGACGACTACCACGCGGCGTGTGCCATAAGCGACGGCTATATCGAAAAGCGCGCAGACGGCAGTCTGTTTGTGACCGTGCCGTATTTCAGCGCGGAGCGAATGTCGGCATTTGAAGCGGCGGCACAGCGGTATTTGGCGCCGCTGTCGTCGGATTATTCAACTGCTGTAAACGGATTTATCGCGGGCTACAAGAGTCTGTTCCCCGAGCACCTGTCGGACGACGTAACCCGCATAACAAGCGATATGTTTGTGGGAATGTACAAAACGGTCGTCGAACATGCGCAGCGCACAGGCAGGATAACGCCGCCGTCGGATGGGTTCGTCTGCGACGTTATGGTCGAGCGCAAAAAGCGATAAAGTAAAGTAAACGCAGCGCGAAAATGCGCCCCGTATGGGGCGCATTTTCCGCGTTAGGGCGCTTTTCGCAGGAGAGTTGAAAATTATCAAAATCCGTCTTGACATCGTCTTTGTTTTGTGGTATAGTATAGTCGAAAGGAGAAAAGATGGATAGGATCCACGAACATAACGGTGAAGTTCCGAAAAGCGGCGTGAACGAAAACGCGCGCAGATGCTTTTGCGGGATTTTTTTGTTGTCTTTTGCGGTCCTGTCCTTTCCGTAGGCGATATGGGCGTTTTCCGTCACAAGCGGGAAATGGAAGATTATACAAGTGCAATAAACAAAAACTACAAACAAAAACGGAGGTTTTATATAGTGAGTGAAAAAATAAAATGCACGGTCCATATCGCAACACATGAACAGCTTGATTGGCTATGCGAAAATAAATGGAATAAAAGCGAAGCGCTTCCCAAAAATCTGCCGCAGCGCATATGCTATGTCGCGGAGGGTGAGGACGGCGAGCTGCTCGCCGATCTTCTGATATGCGAGCATAACGCTGTGGGCTCGCTCGGCGGCAAGGACTGGCGGATAGTCTCGATCCTTGTCTTTGATCCCGCGAACAGGAGGCGCGGTATCGGCACAGCGCTTTTCTCCAAGGTCCTCGACGATGCGAATGCACAGGGAGTGCGCCATCTGTCGGGAATGGTGTCAAAGACGTCGGCGACGCGTTTCTGGCATAAGATGGGATTCTCTTTTTTACCGTGGGGGCGTCCGATAGAAAGTCCCGACTCGCCTGATACGGACGGAAACGTTCAGCACATTATGGTGCGGAGGACGGACGGAAAATCGGGACTGCGTTTTTCCGACGAAAAAGAACGGTGCGACGGTCTTTTGATAAGAAGGATCGAGCCGCAGGAGTGCGGCAGGATCACATCTGAGCTGTTTGAAAAGACAAAGAGCGCATATTGGAAAGAAAAGGAGTTCGTCGGACTCATCGCCGAACGCGATGGCAAAACTGTCGGCTATGTCCTCGCCGAGGCGGTCGAGATGGGCGCGCCGCTTGTCGGCGTCGAGTGGGGTATCCCCGCAGGAGGACTGTATTTTGAGGAAGATATCGTCGCGGATATGCTGCTGGAGTGCTTGGCGGAGGAAGCGGGCGAAAAAGGCGTGATGCAGCTTGCGGCGATAGTCCGTCCGCGCGAGAACGCGCCTTTATGGGAGAGACGCGGATTTATGCTGTTCGATTATGCGTACCTGAGCGAGCAAAACGAGTTCATGACGGCTCTTTGTCCGATATCGACGCCGACTGTAAAATAAACAGCCGAAAAAGTAATAGTAAACGCAGCGCGAAAATGCGCCCCGTATGGGGCGCATTTTCCGCGTCACAGCGTTATTATGACCTCGTCGCCGTCGGCGGTGAGGACGTGGACGATCTCGAGATGACCGAAGTCGCGGCGCACGAGCTGCAGCTCGCGCGCAAGCTCGCGGCACATCGGCTCCGAAAGCGACGCGAACGTCTCCGTATCCGCTCGATCGTTGTCGCTGCCGCTTTCAACTGCATGGCGCGCGAGCATTGGCGATAGACGCAGCGCAAGTGAGAGGAGTCCGTTCGGAACGGGGATAAAAAACGATTTTCCGTCGGTGCGGACGAATATTTTCATTCGACCCAGATCTCCACGTTGTCGCCGTCGGCGGAGTGCACCTCGACTATTTTCCCGAATGTGCCCGCCGAAATGACGTCGAATATCTGATCGAAGTCGATGTTCCGCAGCACGTCCGAATTTCCGATCTCGAACGTGCCGCCGCTTTGCATCACTATTTTTGCTATGGCGACGGGCAGTTTGACGTCGACGGTGTCGCCGTCGGAGCTGTCGACATGGATGCGCAGCAGCGCTTTCGATATGTCGACGGCGTTCGTGTCGACGGCGACGGGCGTCGCGCGTTCGACGCCGAGCAGCTCGTCGGTCGTGACGCCGAAGATATAGGAAAGTCTCGGCAAAAGTCCGATGTCGGGCGTAGAGATGTTGTTTTCCCACTTCGACACCGCCTGAGGGGTGACGGAGCATTTTTCCGCGAGCTCCTCCTGCGTCAGTCCGGATTTTTTTCTGTAATAGGCGATACGCTCGCCGATCGTTTGAAGCATTGTTATTACCTCCCGTGTTTTTCTGTCGATATTGTACACGAAAAACCGCGTTTACACAATGGAATGTGGGTTGAAAACGGTAACTTGTCGGTTGTGAGACTGTAAACCTGCGGTTGATGCTGCATCGGCAGAGTAAATTTTACACAAATCTGTTTATGTCAAACATTATTTCGGATAAGTGCGGCAGATTTGACGTATGCGAAAATGCAGCGCTGCCGCGGTCGTGCGCCGTGTCGGTCGTTCTGTCTTGATGCATTTCGTTATATGCGTCCGTAGTCTGTTTTTTACGGTGATGCACGATATGCTTTAAGTAGTTCATGATCATCATTTTTACCTTCCATTTTTTCCGTCATTTTTTGCCCGTGCGCTTTGAGCGGAAATGACGTTTCTTGATTTGTTCTTACATGCGGTCGACCGGCGCTTTCATCCGTATAGTCGGGGATAAAACCGTCATGTCAGCATTTTACGGGAAAAAACGGGGTAATACAATGGATCGTGAGTTGAATACGGTAACTTATCTGTTGCGGGAAGGAAAAACTGCGGTTGAAAAAGAAAAACGACCGTTAGGTCGTTTTTACTCTGTATCCGTGCCCATATCCGTCGCACCGCTGTCGACGCTCGGACGGTGCGTTCTCACTACCTCGAGCAGCTTCAACAGCCCCGTCGCCGAAAGCCGCGAACTGCCGCCGTCGTATTCCTCGCGCAGATAACCGCTCGACGACGAAAACGCGGACGCCGCGTCGAGATAGTATACGTCCGACGTCGCGGCGGCAGAGAGTATCATTTTGTTGTACTGCTCGACGTCGTAAATGCTCATCTCCGACGAGCGCGACCCGGGCAGGATCGACATGCATATCACGTCCGAGTCAGGCGACGCACTTTTCACCGATTCGATAAGCGCGATATATTTATCGCGGAAATCGACGTCGGATGGCTTTGTTTCCGACTCTATGTCGGCGGCGCCGACGGCGAGAAGTATGTATTCGGGCTTTTTTTCACCGACAAGCTCAGCAAGCGTCACCGTTTTGTCATCATTCGGCAGATATACCGTCGTCGACGGCGACGAAACGAAGAACGAACCGCCCGAGCCCGTCACGACCTGATCGGTGCCGCGTCCCGCGTCGAGCATTCCGAGCGAGCGCAGCCCGTACGCGACGTGGTCGCAGACGAACAGAAATCTGTCTGTGTAGTCAGCGCCGAGGTCGACGGTCTGCACAAGACGCGTCTTGCGCAGCGTCGCGTCGTCGAGGTCATATTCGAGATCGATGCCCGCGCCGTCGGAGACGCGGTGCGACGTCTCCGCATCCGATGGAAAGGTGAAGCTGATGCTGAACGTCTGCGCCGACGTTGTGTCGGCGGTCGTTCCCGACTCCGCGTCCGTGTCCGACGGCGTGCCGCCGCGGCACGATGACAGCGTTACGGCAAGTGCGAGCGACACGGAAGCAACCGCGAGCGCACCTCTGTTAAATGCGGTTTCCATATATCGGTGTGTAGTCGGATTTTTCTATCTTCGACTTGTCGACGGCGCCGCGAACGCCGAACACGACAGCGCAGACTACGGCGTATATGAGCGTGTACGCGCCGAGCGCGATGACGACGAGCCAGCCGCTCGCGTCAAAATCGGCGGCAAGGAAAAACAGCAGCGCAAGCGACGCGCCTACGATGACATAGTGCATCGCAACGCGCAGCGCCATCGCCAGCTTTTTGACGTGCAGGAGCATATTTGCGAGGTTTACCGCGAGCGAGAACGCGAGAATAATGATCACCGTGCGGAGCGTCGGGATCAGGTTCATTCCGTCTTTTCCGAGGATAGTACCGACTATATAAAACGCGAGAGTTATTATCGTAAAGTAAAGCGACGTCGAATAGACGATACGGCGGATCCCTGCGCGTATCGCGCGTATATCTGTTTTTTTCTTGTTCTTTCCCATCTGACATGACGCCTTTCTCAAAATCCGTACTCCTATAAATATATCACACACGCCGCGTTATTTCAAGTGTGTAAAACTAATTTTACACTTTGACAAAATAAACGGTACAGAAAAACACCATGTCAGTAAAAGTTTTTGAAGATGGGGCGCGGGGAAGGAACCTTTTACAAAAGGTTCCTTCCCCGCTAAAATGCAACCTAATCTGGCACGTCATCGTAGGTCAGATACTCGCGCGTCACGCGCTCGCCTTTCGCGTCGTCGTAGTAGGTGGCGGCGCGGTTCGAGTAGAGGAACTTACACAGCTCGTACATGTCGAGCCATATCTGGTTCCACCCATCCTTCTGCGACTTGTCGAATATTATCTGAAGCCCGACGTGCAGATGCGGCACCTCGATCCCGTTGACGTCCTCCTTGCGGCTGTAACCCGTCATGCCGAGATAACCTATCACCTCGCCCGCCATGACGGTCTGCCCCTCACAAAGTCCCGCATACGGATGACCGCGCCGCAGATGCGCATAATAGTAATACCGCTTGCCGTCGAAGCTGCGAATGCCGCACCGCCAGCCGCCGTACATGTTCCACCCGAGCGCCTCGACGTATCCGCTCTCAATAGCAATAATTGGCGTGCCGACAGAGCCCATCATGTCGTGACCGAGATGCGGACGGCGGTAGCCGAACGAACGCGACGCGCCGAAATCGTCGTAATCGGAATAGTAATAGCCCTCAGCGATAGGCGAAAACGCGCGCAGTCCGTATCCGTCCTCGACCGTGACCGTCCCGTCCTCCGCAGTCCGCGTCCGCATATAACCGCCGAGCATTCCGCCGAGCGCAGCTCCGTACGCTTCGGTGTAATATCCGTACAGCTTCGCGTTCGACGTGATATTTTCGGGTGCCGTACCCGCCTCGATCTTCGTGCGGAATTCGTCGAGGTCGGATTTTTTATAGTGCGAAAAATCGCCCCCGTACTTAACGGCGAGCAGCGACAGCAGCGTTATCCAGCCGACGTGGACGCCGGACGCGTGCGTCTCTATGTCGACGGCGGCGGCGTCCGACATCGCGGCGGCGGTAACGTCGAAGTCGATGTATTTGATGTAGCCGCCGTTTCCGTCTTTATCGCC
Source organism: uncultured Clostridia bacterium (assembly GCA_947624945.1). GTDB lineage: Bacteria > Bacillota > Clostridia > Oscillospirales > CAG-272 > DTU064. The sequence continues at coordinate 10,251 of CANQMJ010000042.1, forward strand.
GCTTTCGCTGTTTTCGCTGTTCCTGACCTCGGCGGCATATACGGCTGTGTGCGGCAAAAGCAGCGACAGCGCCGCGGTTGCTGATATGATCCTATACATAATGCGTTTCATGCTCTTATTCTGCCGCCGGAGCGCGCGCTCGATACGGGTGAAATAATGGCAGACGACGCGGCCAACGCTCCGTTGAAAAAATCTTTCTTTTGCGTTGCTTTACGCGTGCGCGTCGATGTGGTACTATAATGATTACGGTACCGAAAAAATCAAACGGAGGTCACGATAAAATGAGTGACACAACAAGCATAGGCGAACGGATAAGATATTTGCGCCACGAGCGCAAGCTGACGCAGGAGGAGCTTGCAGAGCAGCTGAATGTCACGTCTCAGGCTGTTTCGAAGTGGGAGAACGGCAGCGGGATGCCGGACATATCGCAGATAGTTCCGCTTGCGCACGTGTTCGGCGTGTCGACGGACGTGCTGTTCGGCACCGTGGACGAAAACAACGACGAAGTCGAACGCATCATAAAAAAGGTCGAGGAGATCGGAGCGCAGCTGTCGCACAACGACGAGGAAGAAAACGACAGCCTCTATAAGCAGTGGGGGATATTGGAGGATGCGCTGAAAATATATCCGACGAGCACAAAGCTGCTTATTAAATCGATTGGAACGGGACTGTTTTACTCGCTTCGTATCGGATGGTGCAAGGATGACGAGGTGCTTGTCGAGCGTTCGCGCGCCATCATAAACGAATGCATACGCGAGGCTAAACTGCTTCGCAATTACAGCGACAACATCGACGACGTCACGTATGCGACGTATCAGCTTATAAACGGCACTGGACAGTTTGAACTTGCGGTGAGTGAAGCGGAGCGTCTGCCGTGTTCGGCGGTCGGTCTGCGCGGCACGCAGATGGCATGGATCATGGAGAAAAAAGGCGACCGTGACGGCGAGCTCGCGCAGCGGCAGAAAAACGTCTTGCACCTTCTCGAATCCGTTTATTGCGAGCTGCTGCCGATGAGTACGGCATACAGCTCACAAGGCAGACACGAGGGCGCGTATACGGCGCTTCGCGCATCTTACGACATATATAAAGCCGTATTCGCCGACGAGATCGTGCCGTATTTCGGTCTGTGCAATCTATACGAGAATATAGCCTATGAGTGCATGGAGCTCGGCAGACACGATGAAGCGCTCGACTGGCTCGAAATATTATATAAGGTCATGAAAGAGCATAACGACAGATGCGGTACCGTGACGCACCCGAAAACGATGATACTTTCCGGTGAGACGATCGAGTGGGGAGGCGGCGGACGCGGCGCCGCGAGGGTGTGTATGCAGTATACTCTCGAGTTTCAGTGGTTCGATCCGATACGCGATACGGACCGTTTCCGCGAGCTTGTGAGACTGGCGGGCGAGCTTGACGAGTGAAATAAAGGCGTGGGGGAAGCTTTTTTTAAAAGTTTTCCCTGCAAAAATTATTTGATCCGAATCCGCCCGTAAAACCGATTCGCCGTTGACTTTTTTTCCATATATGATATAATTAAACTGTATCAATATGCAAAATAAACGGGTGAATACAATGACAAGACGTGAGGCGAGAGAGACGGCGATGACGCTTTTATATGAGCGCGCCTGCCGCGCGGATACGGACGCGCGCGAGGTCTATGAAAGGTCGCTGTCGCTCCGTGACATCGAGGAAAACGATTATATTAAAGAAGTCTATTTCGGCGTGTGGGACTGCGTCGGCGAGCTTGACGAAAAGATCGCTGGCGCCGCTATAGGGTGGAGCCTCGAGCGAATGTCGAAGGTGACGCTCGCGATACTGCGGCTTGCCGCGTATGAGCTCTATCACATGCCGACGATACCCAAGAGCGTGACGCTCAACGAGGCGGTCGAACTGTCGAAGCAGTACGACGACGCGCAGGCGTCGCCGTTCGTCAACGGCATACTCAGCCGCATCGCGGAGGATGAAACGATAGAGAAGGTCGCGGTGCCGCGAAAGGGCGGAAAGTCGTGACGCATACGGCGGCGCTCGGCATCGACACGAGCAATTACACGACGTCAGTCTCGCTCGTCGTAGACGGCGAGGTCATATCGAACAGAAAATCTCCGCTGCCGGTCGCGGACGGTCAGCGCGGACTGCGGCAAAGCGACGCCGTGTTCGCGCACACGAAAAATCTGCCCGCGTTGACGGACCTGATAGGAGCCGACATCGCGGCGGCGGGTGTCAAGATCGGTGCGATAGGCGTGTCACGTGCGCCGCGCGACGGCGGGGAGTCGTACATGCCGTGCTTTCTCGTCGGGATAGCGGCGGCGCATGCGGCGTCGTCGGTCACGGGCGCGCCGATATATGAGTTTTCGCATCAGGCGGGTCATATAACGGCGGCGCTTTACTCTGCCGGACGGCTCGATCTGCTCGACGGCGGCGAGATGTTTGCGGCGTTCCATGTGTCTGGCGGCACAACGGATGTGACTGTCGTGACGCCGCGCGTCGGCGGATTTGACGTTGAGCGTGTCGGCGGCAGCGACGACCTGCACGCGGGACAGCTCATCGACAGAGTCGGCGTTATGATGGGCATGCGGTTCCCGTGCGGCCCCGAGCTTGAAAAGGCGGCGGCGTGCGTTCCCGTGTCGCTGTCCATGAAAACGTCGGTGCGCGGCGTTTACTGTTCGATGTCGGGCGCGGAGAATAAGGCGGCGGAGATATTCCGCGAAACGGGAGACGTCTCCGCGGCAGCGTCGTATACGCTCGACTTTGTGACCGCGACGCTCGACAAAATGACGCGCGCCCTGCGCGAGTCGTATGCGTCGATACCGATAATTTATTCGGGCGGCGTCATGAGCTGCCGCAGGATGCGCGAAACGCTCGGGGTGCGGGATGGCGTATGGTTCGCGGAGCCGGAGTTTTCGTCCGACAATGCGGCGGGCACGGCGCTTCTCGCTTACAGAAAACATATGGGGAAATGAGCCTATGGAGGATTTTTCTGCTATACCGATGACCATGACGGTCACGGAACTGAACGAATATATTAAGATGTCGCTCGACGCGAATCCTGTGCTCGGCGACATCTACATCAAGGGAGAAATATCAAATTTCACGAATCACTATAAGACGGGGCATCTTTACTTCACGCTCAAGGACGAGAGCGCGGCGATGAAGGCTGTCATGTTCCGTTCGAGCGCGGTGAAGCTGAAATTCAGACCCGAGAACGGAATGAAGGTCATAGTACACGGCCGCGTCGCGGTGTTCGTGCGCGACGGGCAGTACCAGCTTTACGCGGACGCGATGGAGCCGGACGGCGTCGGCGCGCTGTATATCGCGTTTGAGCAGCTCAAGGCGAAGCTCGAAGCGGAGGGGCTGTTTGCGGTCGAGCGCAAGCGTCCGTTGCCGAAGATACCGACGCGCGTCGGCATCATCACGTCGCCGACGGGCGCGGCTGTCCGCGACATGATAAACATATCGGGACGACGTTTCCCGCTCGCGAAGCTGATACTGTATCCCGCGCTCGTACAGGGACCCGACGCGCCGCCGCAGCTAATCGCGGGGCTCGACTATTTCAGCCGCACGAAGTCGGCGGACGTCGTTATAATCGGACGCGGCGGAGGCTCGATAGAGGACTTGTGGGCGTTCAACGACGAAGGCGTGGCGCGTGCCGTCGCGAGGTGTGAGGTGCCGGTTATTTCGGCGGTCGGGCACGAGACAGATTTCACTATATGCGACTTTGTCGCCGACAGGCGAGCGCCGACGCCGTCCGCGGCTGCGGAGATCGCGCTGCCGGAGGTCGGGGAGCTCCGGCGCAAGCTGCAAAACATCATCACGCACAATTCGCTGTCGCTTTCCAAACTGGCGGAGGTGAAGCGCAGACGCCTCGAGGCTCTGTCGTCGAGGCGATGCCTGTCGGCGCCGCACGTCCTTATCGACGACAAGCGTATGGCGGCGGTCGCATTGACCGATAAGCTGTCGGCGGCTATGGGGGCGAAGATAGGCGCGGGGAGGCTCGCGCTCGCGGGGGCGTCGTCGAAGCTCGACGCGCTCGCTCCGCTGTCGGTTTTGTCGCGCGGATATTTCGCCGTATACGGCGAGGACGGCGGTATCGTCAAAAGCGTGCGCGACGTTAAAACGGGACAGCGCGTGAAACTGCGCGCGTCTGACGGTGAGATAGAGGCGTCGGTTACAAAAATAAACGAATATCACGGTGACGGAGAAAAATAAAATGGAAGAAAACGTAAAAGCAAACGCTGAAATGACGTTCGAGGCGGCGATAGCGCGTCTTGAAGAGATAGTGAGAGCGCTCGAAAACGGCAGTACGCCTCTCGACGAAGCGCTTTGCCTGTTTGAGGAGGGCGTGAAGCTTGTAAGGCTCTGCAACGAGCGACTCGACGGCGCGGAGCAGAAGATTAGAATGCTGACGTTCACACCGGACGGAGACGCCGTCGAGTCTGATCTTGTCGAACGGGGATAACGCGAAATGGCATTTTCTATCGGCAATATCGAGGACGTACTCGCTAAAAATGCGGGGCTGATAAACGGGGCGCTCGACAGTCTTTTGCCGCAGGGCGACGCGGGACATTCTGTCATATACGACGCTATGAGATACTCGGCGATGGACGGCGGCAAACGCATACGTCCGTATCTGACGCTCGAGTTCTGCCGTCTTGCCGGCGGCGACGTGACGGCTGCTTTGCCGTACGCGTGCGCGGTCGAGTGCGTGCATACGTATTCGCTCATACACGACGACTTGCCGTGCATGGACGACGACGATATGAGGCGCGGCAAGCCGACGTCGCATAAAAAGTTCGGCGAGGCGAACGCGCTTCTTGCGGGCGACGCGCTTTTGACGTATGCGTTCGGACTTATCGCGGAAAATCCGTTCGCGGACGCGGAACGAAACGCGCGCGCCGTGTCGGTGCTTGCGTCCGCCGCCGGTCACGACGGCATGATAGGCGGTCAGGTACTCGACATGATGTACGCGGAGAGGGAAGCGGCGCTTGAAGAGATAGTCGAGATGGAGCGCAAAAAGACGGGCGAACTGATTGCGGCTGCGGCGGCGCTCGGACTCGTCGCGGCGGACGCACCCGAGGAAATGTTCGCGTCCGCTCGGACGTATGCGTTCAATATCGGGCTGTCGTTCCAGCTCATCGACGATATACTCGACGTGGACGCGGGCGACGGCGAGGCGACGGTGATGTCGGTGTTGACGGTCGACGAGGCTCGAGGACTTGCGGCGGAGCTGACGGCGGCGGCGATCGACGCGGTCGTGCGGTATGAGCGCGCGGGCGATCTTGTCGCGCTTGCGAAGTGGCTGCTGCACAGAAATGCATAACGAATGAATATATTCATCTTGATTTTGCGCCGCGCCGGTGATATACTGACGGTATATAGTGTATGAGAGCGGACGTTTACCTTTTTGAATACGGCTATGCCGAGAGCCGTGCGCGGGCGAAGTTTTTGATTGGCGAGGGTGCGGTAGAGATCGACGGCAGACGAGTCACAAAGCCGTCGTTCGACGTCGACGAAGCTGTGACGCACGATGTAGGAATCGACGCGGAGGCGTGTCCTTATGTGAGCGTCGGCGGCATGAAGTTGAAAGCGGCCGTCGACAGATTCAATATCGACGTGTCGGGGAAGCGCTGTCTTGATATCGGCTCGTCGACGGGAGGATTCACGGACTGCCTTTTGCAGCACGGAGCCGCGCATGTGTTCGCCGTCGATTCGGGCGATTCGCAGCTTCACGAAAAGCTGCGCGCCGACGAAAGAGTCACGGTGATGGAGAATACGAATGCGCGCGGTCTTTCGCGTGCTGACGTGGGCGTTTTCGATATTGTAACGTGCGACGTGTCATTCATATCGCAAAGGCTCATCGTGCCTGCAGTCGCCGACGTGCTGTCGCCGGACGGTGTATTTGTGACGCTCATAAAGCCGCAGTTCGAGCTTGACAGGCGCCGCGTCGGAAAAGGAGTTGTGACGGAACCCGCAGACAGAGCGGAGGCGATATTCTCCGTTGTATGTGAGTGCGCGCGTCACGGACTGTTCATGCGCGCGCTGACAGTGTCGCCCGTCGAGGGCGGCGGTGTGCGCGACAGAAAAGCGCACGGAAACAGAGAGTATATGGCGCTGTTTGACAGAGTCGGACGTGCGGCGGTGACCGCCGCGGACGCGCGTGCGTTCGTGCGCGGCGAGGACGAATGCGACGTGAGATTTTTCGCGTAAACGGAGAGGACTGTATGAAACGACTTGCGGAAATGTGGCGCGACGTCGAGGCGCGCGGCGGCGACGTTTTTATGATATCGCCGCCGAGGGCGGGACTTTTGCGGACGGCGGCGGTGCTGTTTTTAGCCGAGATAATTATTGTCGGGGCGACGGTGAACGTGCTGCTCGCGATAGTGACTGTCCCGGCGATGATGGCGTGGGCGTATTTCTATATCATTTTCTGCAAGGTCTGGGTCTATTATAAATATTCGAAATTCTATCTTATCGCGTCGCCCGCCGTGTCGGCTCTCTCGGCGGTGGCGATACAGCAGACGATACTCGGCATTTGGGGGAGGTGAACGGTCGTATGGACACGGTTTCGATATTATGGCATGACGGCGCGCCGTCGTGCATGATGCGCGACTTCGACTTTGTCGGCGAGCTTGCGCTCTCCGACCTTATCCCGCTTTCAAAGATGCGCACATACGGCGAGGGTGAGCTTCGTCTTGAACCGTTTTTCACGACCGATACCGTGACGCTCTCATGCCGATGCGAGATGTTCTGCGAGCTGCTCGACGACGGCGGGCTGTATGACGGCCTTTCGTCGTGCTTTTCGGCGCTGTCCGATATATGCAGGCTGCGGCAGGAGAAGGAAGCGCCGCATACGAACGAGTCGATGATGTACAGCATAAAGGAGCTTGAAATGTACGTCGACTATGTCGACGGTATGGCGAAGCTGTTTTCGGAGCATCCGGCGAAAAGCGAGTTTTTACGCAGGCTCGAAGCGGAGATAAAGCGCATCGCGGAGTCGGAAGAATATCCGCGCCTGCGCGCAGAGGTGCAGCGTCAGTCTCACGCGGTAAAAAACGCGAAAAG
>CANQMJ010000043.1 GCA_947624945.1 uncultured Clostridia bacterium
TCGGTACGTATGCGGTCGAGAGACGAAAGGCAGTCGCCGTACGGGTCGTCGGTGCGCCCCGCGTCCACGAATGCGGCGAGCGCCGCCATCCCGTACTCCGCCTCCTTCATGCGTACAAGATCGACGTGCGCGTCGGGACACGAGCGGAGCCCCGTTTCCGCTATCTTATGTACGGTATCGCTGTGTAGATCGAATATTCTGTGCATATGTGCCCTCCGCAATAATTGATGTTGATTTTAGACCGCGCCCTCTCCCATGACGGAGACTGCGCCCTTTATAACCTCGACTGTGAGCGTCCCGTCCGCGCTCATTATCTCGCCGTCGGCGGAATATGTGCTCACGCCCTCGATCTTCACGCTCACGCACCGTCTGAACGTGACGATGTCGTCAAAGCCGTCGGCGGGGACGAGACGCTCCGTGTCGATGTGGCGTCCCGCGCGGTAGCTGCCGACAAGACGGATAAACCTTATCCTGCCAACGTTTTTGACGAGCACGAGGTCGAGCTCGCCGTCGGTGACGGACGACGACGGCGCCGCCATGAATCCGCCCCCGTACCAGCGTCCGTTTGCCGCGATGCAGAGCAGATATTCGCCCTCGAACGTCTCGCTTTCGCCGTTTTTATTTGTGACCGTGACCTTATAGTGCTTGGCGTTTTTGAAGATGAGCGCTTTTGCGACGCCTAATATGTACGCGAGACTTCCGTTCACGAGCGGCAGCCGTTTGAACGACTGCATATTTATGACAGCTTCGGTGTCAAACCCCATGTTGACTTCGTTTATCGCATACATGTCGTTATATTTTATGACGTCGCAGCGCAAAGGTTTCGTGATCCCGTGCGTTTCGCGCTCGAAATCATTGCCGCTGCCCGTCGGATGCGGCACGACCATGACGCGTCCGCCCGCGTTCGCCGCGAGCACGCCCTCCACGACTTCGTGCAGCGTCCCGTCGCCGCCGTAAACGTGAACGGTATATTCCCCGTCAGTTTTTGCAAGCTCGCTCGCGCAAAAATCTTTCGCGTCGCCCGCGCATTCCGTGACATGTACGACGCCGTCAAGCGCGGCAGCGTCCGGCAGCTCGCCCTTGCCCGCCGTCGGATTCAGTATGTGAATCGTTGTCATATGCGGCTCCTTTGCTTTTTAATATCGTGCTTTGCCCGTACTACCGTCACCAATACTTTCTGTCCAGCGACCGAAGCTGCACCGCCTCCGCGACGTGCGCCGCCGTGATCGTGTCGGAGCCGGCAAGGTCGGCGACAGTCCTCGCGACGCGCAAAATGCGGTCATAGGCGCGCGCCGACATGCCCATTCTGTCAAACGCAGACTCAAGCACACGTTTCGCCTCCGCGTCCGTCACGCAGAATCTGCGGATGAGGCGCGGTGTCAAGTCCGCATTGCAGCGAACGCCGCCGACGGGGACGTCCGCGTCCTCGTCGTGTACGCTCGCGATGCGCTCCGCCGCGATCCTGCGCGCCTTCACGACGCGTTCCCTTATCGACGATGACGACTCCGACGGAGCATTCGTCGACGAAAGCTCGTCGAACGACAGCGACGGCACCTCAATCTGTATATCTATGCGGTCGAGAAGCGGGCCGCTTATCTTTGATAAGTAGTTGTGTATGTCCTTCTGCGAGCATACGCACGGGTGCGTCGGATGCCCGTAGTACCCGCACCTGCACGGATTCATCGCGCACACGAGCTGGAACGAGGACGGATACGTCACGCGTCCGTTCGCGCGCGTGATTGTCACACGCCTGTCCTCGAGCGGCTGACGCAGCGACTCCGTCACGAGCTTGTTGAACTCGGGCAGCTCGTCAAGAAATAAAACGCCGTTGTGCGCCAGCGAAATCTCGCCCGGCATCGGGTTCTTGCCGCCGCCGACGAGGCTCGGCGCCGACATCGTGTGATGCGGCGAGCGGAACGGACGCACTCTCACGAGCCCGCCACCCTCCGGCAGCGTGCCCGCGACCGAATGTATCTTAGTCGTTTCGAGCGATTCCTCGAACGTCAGCGGCGGAAGTATCGACGGCAGACGCTTCGCCAGCATCGACTTTCCCGTGCCGGGAGGTCCAATAAGCAGCACATTATGCCCGCCCGCCGCCGCGATCTCGAGCGCGCGCTTCACACGCGCCTGCCCCTTTACGTCGGCAAAATCGAGCCCCGCGTATGCGTCGCCGTCGCTGTCAAACGGAGGAGGCGAGAACGGCTCGAGAATTGTTTCGCCGTTCAGATGGTCGACGAGCGTTTTCACGTCCGGCACCGCGTACACTCTCATTCCCTCGACGACGGCAGCCTCCGCCGCGTTTGCCGGGGATGTGTAAAACTCGCCGAGTCCCGCGTCCCTCGCCGCGACGCACATCGACAGCGTGCCGCGCACGGGCCGTATCTGCCCCGACAGTGACAGCTCACCCGAAAAGCAGCGACAGCTCATGTCGACGCCGGTCTCCACGACCCCGCCCGCATGCAGTATCGCTACCAGCATCGCGAGGTCGTGCGCGGAGCCCTCCTTCCTCTTGTCGGCGGGCGCAAGATTGAGCGTCAGCGACAGCTCGGGAAAGCGGTACCCGCTGTTCTCGACGGCGGCGCGTATGCGCTCCTTCGCCTCGCGCACCGCCGCGTCGGGCAGTCCCACGAGCTCGAACGACGGGAGCATGTTAGTCGCGTTGCATTCGGCGGTGACGATATAGCCGTCGATGCCGGAGATGCCGGCGCTGTATACGCTCGATACCATAAGTTTCACCTTTTTCGACATATTTTTCATAATTATAGCATATTATTCCGTCATTTGCAAGTACGCGCATCACACATACGACGCTGCCGCGTCTTGACACCGACGTCGAAAAATGGTATACTACCGAAAAATGCAAATGCGAAGAGGTTTGTTATGTGGTACGACGAAAGCGTTATATATCAGATATACCCTCTCGGATTCTGCGGCGCGCCGTTCGCCAACGACGGCATCACCGAACACAGGATACGCAAAATAATCGACTGGATACCGCACATGAAGCGTCTCGGCGTCAACGCCGTGTACCTTTGCCCCGTGTTCGAATCGGACACGCACGGCTACGATACGCGCGATTACAGGCTTGTAGACTGCCGTCTCGGCACGAACGCTGACCTTACCGACGTGTGCCGTGCGCTTCATGAAAACGGCATACGCGTCATTTTAGACGGCGTGTTCAATCACTGCGGGCGCGGATTTTTTGCGTTCCGCGACGTAAAAGAGCGCAAGTGGGAGTCTCCCTACGTCGGCTGGTTCTCCCGAATCGACTTCGGCGGCAACACGCACTATAACGACGGCTTTTGGTACGAGGGCTGGGAGGGCAACTGCGACCTTGTCAAGCTGAATCTGCACAACGACGACGTCGTCAACTACATCTTCGACAGCATACGCGGCTGGGTCGACAAATTCGACATCGACGGGCTGCGCCTCGACGTCGCATATTGCCTCGATGAAGGCTTTATACGCCGCCTGCGCTCGTTCACGGACTCGCTTAAGCCCGATTTCCTTTTGCTCGGCGAGATGCTGCACGGCGACTACAATCGCCTCGTCAACGACTCGATGCTCCATTCCGCGACGAATTACGAATGCTACAAGGGGCTTTATTCGAGCTTCAATTCGATGAACCTCTTTGAGATAAACCATTCCCTGATGCGTCAGTTCGGCCCCGAATACTGGACGCTTTATAAGGGCAAGCATCTGCTCTCCTTCGTCGACAATCACGACGTGACGCGCGTCGCAAGCATACTGTCTGAGCCGCGCCATCTGCCGCTCATATACGCGCTCGAATTCGGCATGCCGGGCGTGCCGTCCGTATACTACGGCAGCGAATGGGGCGCGAAGGGGGAAAAGAAAAACGGCGACCCGTCGCTGCGTCCGTGCTTTGACGCGTCCGAGTGGAACGGACTGTGCGAGTGGATATCGAAGCTGGCAACGGCAAAACGCGGCTCCGAGGCGCTTTGTTACGGCACGTTCCGCTCGGTCGTTCTGACGAATAAGCAGTGCATATTCGAGCGCAAAAGCGAGCATGAGCGCGTGCTCGTCGCGATAAACGCCGACAGCGCGCCGTATGTGGCGCATTTTGACGCGGGCTGCGGACGCGCCGTCGACCTCATCACGGGCGCCGACCACGATTTCGGCGGCGGCAGTGAGTTGCCCCCGTACTATGCCGCGTTCTGGAAAACGGAGCGGTAACAGACGACGCAACAATCGCAATATACAAAACACGTGGGAGAAACGACCGTTTCTCCCACGCATTTTTCGTTATTTTTTCATTTTACTGCATAGTAGACGCCGAGCGCCGCGAACGACAGCACAAGGTATATGACGCCCGCTAACAGCATGCCGGACGCGCCCTTGCGCTCCGATGCCTTGCGGTCACGGTACTGCCCGATAGTCTCCTTTTCCTCGCGGCGGAACATAGGTATTATCTCAATGGCACTTTTTATGCCGTAACCGGCAACGTCAAAGACGCCCTTGTTTCTGATGCCTTTCAGTCCGCCTATCCCTATCAGCAGCACCGCGGCGACGAACAGCCCGTCGCACACACAGCGCGTGATCTCGTACTCCCTGCTGATACCGAGCGCAAACACAAGTACCGCAATGACTGCGCCCGCCAGCATATTGTACAGGAAGTCCCTTTTTTTCTCGCTCATTTCGCGCTCTCGCCGAGGCTTTCCATTATGCGCTTATACTCGACTTCGTTGCACTGTACAAAGTGACCGGGTCTGACTTCGCGGAAGCTCGGCTTGTCAACGCTGTAATCGTGCTCCTCGAGCGGATTATACGTTATGCGCTTGCGCGCCTTCTCGTAAATCGGGTCGGGAAGCGGTATCGCCGACAACAGCGACCGCGTATACGGATGGAGCGGATGCGCGAATAATTCGTCAGAATCGGCGAGCTCCACCATCTTGCCGTAGTACATGACGCCGATGCGGTCGGAGAAGTATTTGACGACGGACAGGTCGTGCGCGATGAACAGTATCGTAAGTCCGAACCGGTCGCGCAGGTCGTTGAGCAGGTTGATGACCTGCGCCTGTATCGACACGTCGAGCGCCGACACGGGCTCGTCGGCGATGATGAGCTCCGGATTCATGATTATGGATCTCGCAACGCCTATTCTCTGACGCTGCCCGCCCGAGAATTCATGCGGATATCTCGTCGCGTGCTCGCGCACGAGTCCGACGAGCTCGAGCATTTCGTACACCTTTTCGTCGATGACTTTTTTGTTGCGCTCGCCCTGTATGACGAGTCCCTCCGATATAGTCTCGCGCACCGTCATACGGGGGTCGAGAGACGCTATCGGGTCCTGGAATATCATCTGTATCTGAGTCACAAGGCGCGTGTTCTTCGCCTTTCTGCGCGCGTCCCTGTACTCGTCCGTGAGCTTTTTCTTCTCCTCACCCGTCGCTTTTGCGATCGCGGGTCTGTATTTCGCGTCGACCTCCTCGACCTGCTTCTGCGAATACACCTTGTCGCAGTTCTTCTGGTCGAATTTCGCCGACTTTATCTCTGCCCGCAGCTGTGCTTTTCTCGCCGGGTCCTTCGTCTTTTTGAGCTCGTCCTTATACGACTGTATGCCCGCGCATATGCGGACGCCCTTGAAGAATACGTTGCCCGACGTGATGTTGTAGAGCTTGATTATCGAACGTCCCGTCGTCGTCTTTCCGCAGCCGGACTCACCGACAAGACCGAACACCTCGCCTTTTTTGATGTCGAAGCTGACGTCGTCGACGGCTTTCGTCGTAAAATTGCCCGCTTTGAAGTACTGGCAAAGATGCTCTACACGAAGTAATGTTTCTCTGTTGTCGTTTTCCATCATCTCTGCTCCCTTCTTGCATTCATTCTGGCAATTCTGTCCGTGACAGCCTTCGGCGGGTCGACATGAGGCGCGTCGGGATGCAGCAGCCACGTCGCCGCATAGTGTGTGTCCGTGATCTTGAACATCGGCGGCTGACGCTCGAAGTCTATCGCCATCGCGTACTTGTTGCGCGCCGCGAACGCGTCGCCCTTAGGCGGGTATATCATGTTCGGAGGTGTGCCGGGGATAGCGGCGAGCTTCTCGTTCGTGTCGAGGTCGGGCATGGACGAGAGCAGCGCCCACGTATACGGATGCGCGGAATGATAGAATATGTCCTCGCTCGTGCCGTACTCCACTATCTTGCCCGCGTACATGACGGCGACTCTGTCCGCTATGTTCGCGACGACGCCGAGGTCGTGAGTAATGAATATGACCGACAGCCTGCGCTCTTCCTTGAGCTTGTTTATAAGCTCGAGTATCTGCGACTGTATAGTCACGTCGAGAGCCGTCGTAGGCTCGTCGCAAATGAGGATGTCGGGGTCGGCGGCGAGCGCTATCGCTATGACGATACGCTGACGCATACCGCCCGAGAACTCGAACGGATACTGATTGTATCTCTTGTGTGGCTCGGATATGCCGACCTCCTCCATGAGCTTTATCGCCTTGTGCTTCGCGATCTGACGCGTGACCTTCTTCGTGACGCCTGACGCGTTTTCAACGAGATAGTCTATGCAGCGAAGCGCGTCTTTTTCGTAGCTGCGCTCCGCGTTCTCCGCGAGAATTTCATTATAGTGAGCGACAAGACGGTCGATCAGATGCTTGACGTTCGATTTTATCAGGTCGAGATTCGTGACAGCCGCTTCCGCAAGCTCAAATCCCGGCTTCTTGCCCTTCGCTATTATCGCGTCGTACTTGCGCTTTTCGCGCTCGTACTTGTTCATGATGCGAACGTTCGACTTTGAATCCTTGAAATACTTGTCGATCTCGCTCTTCATGCTCGACGGGAACGTGTATATGAGGCTGTCCTTAGACACCGCGAGCGGGTCGATGGTGCTCTTTACTGCCGCCTCGAGCGACTTCAGCGTCTCGTAGCACTCCTTTTTGTCGAGCGTCTCCCTTGCAAACACAGGCGCCGAGGCTTTCAGCTCCTCTACCGCCTTTTTGATGTTAATTTGGCAACGCTCCTCCGAGTATTTGAGCGCGCGCGTTGCGTCGGCGATGAACTCGAGCATGAAGTTTTTGTCGAGATACTCCTTCATGAACGCGTCGAGCTCGTCGACACCCATTTCGGGCACGGGCTGATCAGAGAACGTGAGATAATAGCCGAGGCGGAAGAAGTTCGGCGCCTTTTTGGCGATGGCTTCGCCGAGTATCGCGCGTATCTTCTTCATATCATCGACACACGCCATGTAGTCCTTGCGGGCGAAATTCTTCTTCATGCTGTCCGTGAGCTCGAATATCTCGTCCTTTTTCGACTCCGGCACCACGTATGCGTTTATCGACTCGCGCGACTGACGGACTATATCGTTTATTCTGTCCGCGGCGTCCTTGCCCACCGAGCCCTTCTCGAACTCGAACGATATCTTGTCGATATCCTCCGCCGCCTCGCAAGCCGCCTCATGAGCATAATTGTACCCGGACTCGAGCTCGACGTGCTTGAATTCGAACTTGTCGAACGTCTTGCACATCACGCCCGCTTTTTCCGCGTCCGCTGGCGACTCCGCAGACTGCGCCATCGCCTCGCTCATGTTCTTGAGGTACGCGTTGAACGTCTTTCTGCTCTGACGCTGACGTATCTTTCCCTTGAGTATCATCGCCTCCGTGAGCTGACGACCGATCTTGACGATCGGGTCGAGGCTCGACATCGGGTCCTGGAATATCATCGCGATCTTGTCGCCGCGTATCTTGTGGAAGTCCTCCTCCGATATTTTGAGAAGGTCCTGACCGTCGTATATTATCTCGCCCGATTCGACTATGGCGTTGCCCGCCGAAATGCCGAGTATGGCTCTGCTCGTGACCGATTTGCCCGAGCCGGACTCGCCCACGATAGCGAGCGTTTCGCCCTCCGCGAGCTCAAAGTCGATGCCGCGGACTGCCTGCACCTTGCCGTTTGACGTGCGGAAGGAAATGCGCAGATTCCTGACTTGCAGTTTATTCTCCATCAGTCGTCCACTCCTCTCGTTGACGGGTTGAACGCGTCGCGCAGACCGTTGCCGAACAGGTTGAAGCATATCATCAGAAGCCCGAGGAATATGCTCGGATAAAGCACCGCGTGCGGCGACGTCGTCACTGCCGCGTTGCCCTGCGACAGAAGCGTTCCTATTGTCGTGCCCGCGAACGCGCTGAGGTCGACGATGCCGAGGTACGTCATACTCGTCTCGGAGCCGATGACGCCCGGAATGACGAGAGCGCAGCTCGTGATTATCGAGCCAATGCCGTTCGGGAATATGTGCTTGAACATCAGACGCTTATCGCTCGCACCGAGCGTGCGCGCGGCGAGAATGAACTCCTGACCCTTAAAGCGGTAGAACTGACGTCTCGTCAGCGCCGCCATGCCTATCCACCCCGTCAAAACGAACGCAAACAGGAACGACGGCACGACGCCCACCCGCTTTGCCAAATGAAGCTGGAACAGCGTCGTCACGACGACGAACGGCACGCCCGACAAAATATCCGATATTCGGTCGAGAAGCATGTCGACCCAGCCGCCGTAGTAGCCCTGGAGCGAGCCGTAGATGGCGCCTATCGTCAGGTTGATCGCCGACACGAAGATGGCGAACAGTATCGAAAAGCGCGCGCCGACGCCGATGCCGCAGAATATATCCTGTCCGACGGCATTGGTGCCCATTATGTAGCTCGGCTCATGACCGTTTTTATAAATGTAGTAGTTGTAATACAGTATGCGGCACTGGAGCGCGCCCGACTTCGCAAACGAATAAATGTAGTTGCCGGGGTCGCTCGGTATTCGGATAGAGTTGTACGGTTTGCCCTGCATCTCGGTCCTCGTCGAGTATACGGGTACGAGATCGCCGTTCTCGTCCGGTATCGCAACTCCGCGGGAGTCGACTCTGTACCACAGATTCGGGTTGTCCGTTATGCCCTCGATATCCTTCTGCTCGACGTACGGGAATATGACCTGTATGCCCGTCTCGTTCTGCCACTTCTGTAAGTCTTCAAATTCCTTGTACGTCAGCGTGCGGTAAAGGATACCCATCGCATAGTAGTTGTTGATCTCGATATCGAGCGTCGTTCTTACGACGTCCTTGCCGCGGTGTCTCGTCACAGTCTCATGCTCGCGCACGGTGCGTATGATCGGGTCCATGCCCGTCTCCTCCGCGATGCCGCGCCAGTAATAGAGCTGCGCGTCGTTCTGGCTGTTGTACACGCTCGCGCCGTCGAGTATGCCTATCCCCATCTTTGCAACCGACGGGACGTAAGGCGCATAGTTGAGGTACATCGGGTCCTTGTCCCATATGCTGTACTGCGATATGATCGGGGAGAGTATGGAAAATACCACGAGCGCGAGCAGTATCCACGCCGCGATGACCGACGACTTGTTTTTACCGAAACGTATCATCGCGTCGGCGAAAAATCCGCGCGCCTTTGTCTGAAGCTCTTTATCGTGCAGCTTTTCGTTTTCCTGTACGAAACGGAACTTATCAGCCGGGATCTTTTCGTATTCTATTCTTTCTTCCATTGTAAGACCCCCTTATTTCTTCGAGCCCATGCGGATGCGCGGGTCGATGAAGCCGTAGCTGATGTCGACGACAAGACCGGCGGCAAGACCGATCGCCGTATAGAAGCACGTCGACAGCATGAACACATTGTAGTCGGTGGCGCGTATCGCGTTTATCGTGAGGTTGCCGACGCCCGGTATCGAGAATATGTTCTCGATGATGAGCGAACCGCCTATGATGCCGATAAACTCGCCGAATATGGCGGGCACGACGACGACGAAGCAGTTGCGGAGCGCGTGGCGCACCGTCGCCTGCGTCTTGGTCAGTCCCTTAGTGCGCGCGAGCAGCATGAACTCGCTCGTCAAAACCTCCGTCAGCTCGGCTCTCGTCGTGCGGCAGAAGCCCGCGATGACGCCGAACGACAGCGCCAAGATCGGCGGCACTATCGACTTGAACATCGCCCAGCTGAAATAGTCCGTGCCGCCCTTCATGACGAACGGGAACCACCTCAGCTTGAAGCAGAGTATGTACTGTATCAAAAATGCATAAACGAAGCTCGGCACCGATATGACCACCATCGTCAGCGTCGATATCGTATAGTCGACCCACGTATTCTTCTTAAGTGCCGCGAGCACGCCGAGGGCGATGCCGACGGGGATAGTCCACAGTATGGAGTACAGATTGACTATCATTGACGCCGGGAGCTTTTCAACGAATACGCCCCACACGTCGCGGCCGATGAACAGCTTTTCGCTCGTGCCCCAGTCCCACTTGGTGACGATACCTTTGATGAATATCCAGAACTGCTCGAGGTACGGCTTATTGTAGCCGAGCGCCTCGCGTCTGATCTCGAGGATCGTCGTATGCGGGTCGTTCGGCGCAAGCGCCGGAAGCGGCAGCATTCTGATGAGGACGAATGACATGAACGAAATTATCATAAAGACAAAGAACATGTACACTATCCTCTGAAGAGCGTACTTAACCATTTTATTTCCTCCATTCTTTGGCTCTCATATGCCTCGCAGGACTGCGGGACATATGAGCGCTAAACAACGCTTTATAACCTAAACGGGAGGGGGCGTTTGCCCCCTCCCGCGTGATTGCATAGGGAACGGTATATCGTTACGTAAACTGTTCTATATCGTCCTTACGGCTTAATACTGGAGCTGACCGTGCTCAGCGATCTGCTGTTCGCAGTATGCAGCCCATTCCTCATCGTTGTAGTTGTACTTGAGGTACGCGATGCCGCCGCGACCCATGACTGCGTTGTAGTCCTCGGTCACATAGTAGACCTTCTGGGACAGAAGCATCTTGGAGCCGTTGTTAGCGAACGGAATGTATGTGAACGTCTGGAGCAGCTTGCCCTCAACGCCTGCGAGGATGTGCATGCGCGTTTCCTGGTCTGCGTCGTTCGTACCGAAGTTGTACGTCTTGCCGTTTACGGTAGTGTCGTTGCCGGTGACGGCCTCAGCCCAGTCATAAACGCTCATCGTGATCTCCTCACCGTTGATGGTGAGCGTCAGCATATCCTGCTGCGGATGATACCAGTTAGCAGCGTAGGAGTAGGAATCCCATGTGTAAGCCTGGAGCAGGTTGTAGGGGTCCATAGCGGAGCCGTCCCAACCGCAGAGGCAGACGTCGCAGGAACCGGACTTCAGAGCTTCTGCAAACTCGTTGCCCGAGCCGAGAGGCGAGGACAGAACGATGTGTACCTTGCCCTCGAAAGGCGTGCCCTCGACGGCCTTAACAATGGCGTTGTCCATCCACTCGCTGCGGAGTCTCATCGTATCGGTGATGTTGTCGGAACCGACTGCGTATATTATGTTGATCGTCTGGTCGCACTTGCCGTCGTTGTCGGCGTCGGTGATATAGCCGGCGTCAAGAGATTCCTGGAATGCTGCCGCGTAGAGCTCCTTAGCAGCCTCGGGGTCGTAACCCGTGATGGAGTTGACGGCGTCGTCAAGGCTTGCGAACTGGGATACGTCAACCGAATAGAAGTCGCAGAGCGCCTGCTTTGCAACGTCGGTGTCGCGGTAGTAAGCTGCGGTATCCGGGTCGTAGATAATGGTCTTGCCGAAGATACCGAAGCCGGGCGTCAGGGACGGGCTCGTCTCGTCGCAGTATGCCTGACGGTCGAAGCTGACGGCGAATGCCTTACGGAAGCTCTCGCACGTTATCGTCTGAATATCTTCCTTCGTCTGGTCGAAGCCGTCCGCTGCCTCGCGCGCGTTCAGACCGTCAATGTTGCCCGTCAGCAGCATGAAGAAGATCTGAGGACCGGGAGTGTCGTAGCAGTAGTCGCTGTTGCGGTACTCGTTCATATCCGCTGCCTGCAGACCGTAGGAGATGAGGTCGCCGGAGAGGAACATGTTCTTAGCGGTGGAGTTCTCGGCGAGGACCTGAATCTCGATATCCGTCG
The DNA here is from genome assembly GCA_947624945.1 of uncultured Clostridia bacterium. Taxonomy (GTDB): domain Bacteria; phylum Bacillota; class Clostridia; order Oscillospirales; family CAG-272; genus DTU064. Next base: position 11,897 of record CANQMJ010000043.1, read on the forward strand.
TCTGATACAGACGGTAGATGTTGCCGTCCTCGGGATCCTTATAAACGTTGTTTACGTTGTCCTTGTAGCCGTACCACTTGTCGTTGCGGCTGAAGTGTGCGAGCTTGCCCGTCTGATAATCGGTCAGCGAGTACGGACCGTAGGACGGAGAAGTTTCAACGCTCGTCATGTACGAGCTTGCGTACGTGCCGTCAGCCTGCGTGGTGATGCACTTGTCGTAAACATCGGGCTCAACAAGGACGAGGGAGTCCTGAATTGCGTTATAGAAGAGAGTGAAGCCGCTGCACGAAGCATTGAAGACCTCGACGAGCGTGTAATCGTCCTTCGCATAGAAGCCGACTACGTCGTCAAAGTTGACGTTGTCCTCGTACACCTTGACAGTACCTGCGTACTGGTTGGTGTAACCTGCCTCATAGTAACCCGAAGTGGAGTTCGGTCCGAGGTAGTTGTCCCACAGATACTTGGCGGAGACATAGTCTTCGGGCTGACCTTCCTCGACAGCGGGGTCGCGTATCTCGGTCTCGCTCGCGATGCTCTCGTACGTCTTGCCCTCGGCAGTCTGGATGCCCCAGAAGCCGCCGATGTCGATCACGACGTCGGCGTCGGAGCCGCCGTTTGCGATGTAATCGTCATACGTCGTTCCCATGTCGCTGAACGACTGGAAACTCTCGGTGCCCTGGAAGAAGTAATCCTTGGCGCCCACGATGCCGTATGTATTCTCATAGACGTCGGTGGAGCGGTAGTTCTGATAATCAGGGTTGAGTATGCGCTTCATACCCTCGACATAGGAATTAGCCGTGATGTGGTACCCCGTGTCGAAGTAGAGGTCCTTGCGCATTGGAATAGCCCATGCGTAGCCGCTCTCTGCGCCTTCCGGCACCCAGTCGGGATGCTCCTTGGCAACTTCCTTCGTTACGTCAACGGGCATGTCAGCCGCCATCGAGGGGATGATAACGTAGCCGTCAAACGGCGTGCGCGTCTCGTCCTCCATCGGATGGAGCTCGTCGTTGAACGCGAACGTGTAAAAGCTGTCGATGAGGTAGCTCATCATGTCGGAGCTGTTCGCGTCCTCGTAGTCGTGCGGGTTCCAGTTCGATGCAAGACCCGACGCCCACGAGGTGTACGTGTACTTTGCGTTCTCGTCAAATGCTGTGATGTCGCTGTCCTTAACGCCTGCCTTGCTGCATCCTGCAAACACTGCGCACGTCATGATCAGCGCCAGTATAAGAGCGAGAGCCCTTTTCATTGTGGTCATTATTCATACCTCCAAAAAATTGGCTGCATTTTTGATGTTTGGTTAATTCATTTAAGTATATCGGCGCCAAAAGTCTAAAATACAGCTTTAATCGGATTATATCATAATATTTACGATTTTTCAAGAATTTTTTTACCAAAAACGGCTGTCCGACGCCTCTTTTTTATGTATAACGTGCATATAATTGTCAAACGGGCGTAAAAATGTAAAAATTGCACGTCCCGCGCCGCGATTTTGCCGCGATTTCGCCGTGTTCGCCGTGCATACGCGCGCCGTCAAAAATGCATGAGCATTAAGGAAACGAAAAATGAGCCGTATGCGCGGCGCGCGTTCGACGATGTTTTTTCCTATATATGTTTATCCGATTTCGTGCCGCTCGCGCGTCAAACAAAAAAATCGCATGCGCGGGGTTGAAAAACACGCCGCATTGGTATATAATAATCTTCGTATACATGCCTGTCATGTAATATTCCCGTAAGGAAAGACCGAATGCTCGCAGCAGTACGCAATTTTGTAATAGCATTACTCATATCGGCGGCAGTCTTCGGCGCGATCGCGTGGGCGATAACGGGCTTCATAGCCGACAACGTCATCGGCATCGCCGATTCGCCCGACACCGAGGACACGACGCCCGTCACCGTCGGTACGGAGCCGTCCGAGCCTGTCGGATCGGTGCCGCAGCCGCCCGCATATCCCGACCTCGGCGGAGAGTCGTTCACCGTGCTCCTCATCGGCACCGACTACCGTCCCGACGATTTCAACGACTATTTCGAGGACTTCAAGAGCGGCGCCGTCTCGAACGCCAAGCTCGGGCTCCTCACGCGCCCGATACGCAGACAGAGCGCCGACCTCATAATGCTCGTGTCGATATACGAGCAGACGCGCCGCATCGTGTTCTCGTGCATACCGGGCAACACGCGCGTTTCCGTCAACGGCGAGGTTCGCCTTCTCGGCGAGTGTTACGACTCGCTCGGCGTCGACGCAATAATAGACAGCGTCAACTATCTCACCGCCGTGCCCATAGACTACTATCTACAGACAAACATCACGGACGCGGGCGAAATAATCGACCTCATCGGCGGCGTCGACATCGACGTTCCCGACGACATCGAGAACCCGTACTACAACCCCGACCGCACGCCGGAGAACGCCCCGTACTCGGGCATAACTGGCGAACGCGACTTCGACACCCGCACGGCGATAGAGGAAGGACCGGCGCACATCGACTCGTCGAATCTCTTCGCGCTGATGCATTACAGAACGCCGTCGGCGGGAAACGGCGCGCGCGAGTCCATGCTCGTCACGTTCGCGCAGGCGACGCTGAAACGCGCCGTGTCGCCGGAATATATCGGACAAGCCGCGGCGCTTTTCTCAAAGGCAAAGCAGTATATACACACCGACATGGACGAGAGCGTGCTGCTTTCTAATCTCGACCTGTTCGTACACTACGACGAGTTCACGCCGTCGACGGTGACGTACCCGGGCACTTATTCGACGCTCGGCGACGCCGAATGCTTCATCCCGTCCCTCGAGGACGCATATCCCCTGTACCGCTCGTACCGCGAGAGCGAGGGCGCCCGCGGCGCATCGTGACCGCATAAAGACACAGCTACAAAACCGAAAGGAAATATATATGGAAAACACCGAAAAATCAATGGACAAAATAGTCGCGCTCTGCAAGAACCGCGGCTTCATCTTCGCCGGCTCCGACATCTACGGCGGACTTGCGAATACGTGGGACTACGGTCCCCTCGGCGCGAGGATGAAAAACAACGTCAAGGATACGTGGCGCAAGCGCTTCATACAGGAGCGCAAGAACAGCTACGAGGTCGATGCGGACATACTCATGCATCCGCGCGTCTGGGAGGCGAGCGGTCACGTCGCGAGCTTCTCCGACCCGCTTCTCGACTGCAAGGAATGCAAGACGCGCCACAGAGCCGACAACCTCATCAACGACTACGACCCGAACGCGCACGCGGACGGCATGACGAAGGAAGAGATGTTCGCCTACATCAAGGAGCACTCGATACCGTGCCCGAAGTGCGGCAAGCACAACTTCACCGATATACGCGAGTTCAATCTGATGTTCCAGACGTACAGAGGCGTGACGAACGACTCGAAGTCCGTCATCTATCTGCGCCCCGAGAACGCGCAGGGCGAGTACGTCAATTTTCTTAACGTCCAGCGCACGATGCGCGCGAAGCTGCCGTTCTCGATAGGTCAGATAGGCAAGGCGTTCCGCAACGAGATAACGCCCGGCAACTTCACGTTCCGCACGATAGAGTTTGAGCAGATGGAGTTCCAGACGTTCTGCCACGAAGGTCAGGACGGCGAGCTCTACGACTACTTCAAGGAATACGGACGCAGATATTTCGAGGATCTCGGGCTCGCTCCCGACCATCTGCGCTATCACGATCACGAAAAGCTCGCGCACTACGCGAAGGCGGCGTGCGACATCGAGTTCTTGTTCCCGTTCGGCTGGGGCGAGATAAACGGCACCCACAACCGCACGAACTTCGACCTGTCCCGCCATCAGGAATACAGCGGCACGAACATGTCGTACCTCGATCCCGAGACGAACGAGCGCTTCATACCGTACATAATCGAATCGACGTACGGTCTTGACCGCACCGTCCTCGCGCTCCTTTGCGAGGCATACGACGAGGAGGTCATCGACGCGGAAAAGAACGATACTCGCGTCGTGCTCCACCTCTCCCCCGTCGTCGCGCCGTACAAGTGCGCGGTGCTGCCGCTCTCGAAAAAGCTCACCGACGCGTCCATGCCCCTTTACGAGGAGCTGTCGCGCCGCTTCATGACCGATTTCGACGAGACGGGTTCGATAGGCAAGCGCTACCGCCGAGAGGACGAGATAGGCACCCCCTACTGCGTCACCGTCGACTTCGACACCGAAAACGACGGCTGCGTCACCGTCCGCGAACGCGACTCAATGCAGCAGGTCCGCATTCCCGCGTCCGAGGTCGCCGATTATATAGAAAAGGCTATTAAGTTCTGATTTTTGTCGGGGAAACTTTTTGAAAAAGTTTCCCCGACACCCTTTCAAAAACTTTTATAAACAATTTTTATAATTATTTTTTGGGAGAAATATCATGAAAAGACTTTTACTGTTTATGCTGACCGCCGTTATCGTGACGTCGTCGTTCGTCGTTCCCGCGGCGGCGGAGGATGGCGACACGATCGAGGTCGGCGCGGACGGCTCCGTCAACGACTCGGGTTATGACGGACCGCAGATAACGAAGGTGCGCGTCCTCAACGAGGGGCGGTTCCTCGAGATCTACTGGGACCGCTACGTTGACGAGAACGAGGCCGTCAATCCCTCCAATTTCACGCTCAAATGCGGCGACAAGACGATAACGCTGTCGCCGAACACGCTCGGTACATACGACTGGACGGATACGATATTCTTCGACAGTCAGAACAAGGCGGTGCGCGCCTCGTCCGCACACTGCATGAACCGTCTCGACCCCGATATGCACATGTCGAGCATATCGTTCCCCGAGTCGGAGCTTTCCAAGCTCGCCAACATCGGCGAGGAAGGGCTGACGCTGACGGTGAAGGGCGACAAAATAAAGGACGCGGACGGCAAGTCGGCGCGTTCCGCGACTTATACGGGAGTTCCGCGCGTCGACTTTTACACGCAGTTCTACACGTCGAAAACGGGCATGATAGTCAAGGGCGACGACACGGTACAGTATGACTCGCTCGTTCTGGCGGGCGATCAGATCGACGTCGAGCTCGGGCTCGAGGGCACCGGCATCGCGGAAACGCTCGTCTCCTACGGCAGTTCGCTCGCCGTATACAGTCCGCGCGAGAACGTGTACGTGCTCCCCGAGCACCGCTACGGCTTCCGCACATCTATGTACGACCTCGAGGGCTACGGCGGCAACCTGTGGAACGGCTGCGTTTCGTCCATATCGGAGACGAACATACACAGAATGAGACAGAACACGGGCGATCAGTACATGCTGACCATGTACCCGAACGAGAACGTGCTCATACACGAGTTCGGTCACATGATAAAGTCGGTGGGACTTGAGGAAAATCCCGATCAGTCGTACGCGGACAACTATTTCGAGGTCTACGAGCACGCGCTCGAGGCGGGACTGTGGCCGAACACGTACGCGATATC
>CANQMJ010000044.1 GCA_947624945.1 uncultured Clostridia bacterium
CGAGGATCGATGCCGCCGACTCGGGCGCATGACCCGTCACGGATTCGAGCTTCCCGAGCAGAGCGTCGGCGCGGCCGAACCGCGTGTCGGTAGTCGAGGCGGCAAAGCTTACGATGGGGAGCACGTCGCGTCCCGCGTCGACGAGGCGGGACAGCGCCTCTATTGCGGCTCCGTGCGTGCAGAACGAGCCGCAGACGGCAAAACCTATCATAGCACGCCTCCGATCTCGCGCTCGACGACGTCGGCGAGGATCGATGCCGCCGACTCGGGCGCATACCGCGCGGGCAGCGACGGCAGACGAAGAGCGTCGACGCCGCGGCGCAGTGCGCGGGCGATGTCGAAGCCGTAGGGGTCGGACGAAACGTCGAGCACGAGCGCGCCGGACGGGATCGCGTCCGCGTCGATGATGCGCGCGGGAACGGTGTTCACGATAACGTCGACGTTCAAATCTGCGTCGCCGATCGGGACGGCGTTCATGAACCCGGCGCGGCGAGCCGCGACCGTCACGAACGCACCGACGGCGGAGAACGCGTCCGCAACAGCAGTCGCAACGCGGCCCGAGCCGAAAACGAGCACGCGCGAACCGCGCACGGCGCGCGGCAGCTTCGCCATCGCGCAGAAAAGTGCGCCCTCGGCGGTAAGAAGTGCGTTGCGCCACAGAAGATCGCGGTCGGAGCCGAACAAAACGACGCGGCACCCGCCGCTTTCAAAGTCGCCGACAGGCTCCCACGCAAATATAACGGCATTTTTCGCTCCCTCGCGGACACGGGAACGCAAAACGCACGTCGCGGCACGCGGCAAAACGACGGCAGACGCACCGTCAACACATTCCTCGCCCGCGACTTCATACCCGCGCGCGGCGAGTATGCGCGACAGCGCGGACTGGCGCTCGTCGCCGGGCAAAACGCATATACAACATTTGCTTTCCATTTTATATAATCACCATGCCTTTCTTATGTCCTCGCTTTGGATGATCCTTTTGCGGGGATTCCCCCGCACTACATCATATGCGCGCGCGAAAGGGAGGGTACAAAAACCGACATTTGCATAAAATCACCATATTGAACAAAATATCGGTCGGAATTTTGGTAAAATTGATTTGAATAATAGTCTTGTCAAACAGAAAAAAATGTGTTACACTTGAAACAACCGTTAGGACGGTGTATTTTGACAAACGTGTAAAATTCATCATTGAAAGGACGTGGTCAAAATGAACGGCTTATGCCGAAACAAACTTGTGACTTCCGCATCCGAAAATAATTTCGGATGTTTCATACATATATCTGTGGAGAACCGCTCAACTTCGGAGGTGTCGGTATGATGTCGGGAGTGAATTTCCAAAAATTTTTAGGAGGAAGAAACAAATGAACAAGCGTATTCTGAGCGTAGTTCTCGTTGCGTTGCTTGCTGTTGCTCTTGTTATTGGTGCTGTTGTTGTATCGGCTGCAGACGATGTGAAAACAGAAAATATTGAGAGATATGCAGAGCGCGGCGGAAACGTCAGACTTGTGGAGAAAATCTCCAAGAGCCTCAACGTTCAAGAGGATCTTACCATTGACCTTTACGGTTATACTCTCACCGGCAACATTACTGTTGCTGCGGGTAAGACGCTCACCATCACCGACAGCTACAAGGGTGGTAAGGTAGAAGGTACCATTAATCTTGTAAATGCTCCCAAGGGCAAGGGAACCACTACCCTTAACGCAACCGCAGGTACTATCGAGATGGTTAACACAACACCCTCTATGGTTGAGAACACCTCAACGAGCAGCATCAACGTAAACGGCGCTACAATAGGCACTGTTTATGTAAATTCCGGTGTTACACTCACAGTTGCATCCGGTACGATTACTAATGTTGAAGTAATCAATCACCCCGGTCAGGTAGGCACACTCGCATACCCCGCAGGTAAGGCTGTTGTAAACGGCGGTACAATAACAACGCTCAAAGCACTGAACGGCTCCGATGTAACCCTTAATGGCGGTACTGTTACGACGCTCACTGCAACAGAGCAGGCTAACGTAGAAGTGTCGGGCGCTACTGTTACGACGATCGGCAAGGCTGATGGCGTCAACGGTCAGATAGACGTTTACGCAGGTACGATCGGTGCGATCAAATCCGGCGCAAATGTATATGTTGACGCTTCGACACCTTACGGCGTTGTCCTTCAGAATGTTGATAAGACGGCCAACGTGAACGTAATCAACGCGTTCCTCGCTAACGGCAAGCCTGAGGATATCAGCGGCATCGACTACAGACGTACAGCATATGTATATTCTGTAGATAAGTGGGTCTACAGCGCTAACAAGGCTGACGACAAGACTGTCGAAGTCAGAACGTTGGAAGGCTACATAATCGGTTCGGAGATCATCGAGCAGATGAAGCCGGATTCCGGTAAGGTCCAGCCGCTCAAGAAGGACGGCTCGAAGAACGGCGATGAAGTATCGTATTTCGACACCATCAAAGTGATCAAGAGTCCGAAGGTAGAGCTCCAGTTCACTGTAAAGAGTGCAGGCGTTACGATCGAGACTGAGGAAAACTACGCTAAGAACGGCGGCAGAAGTGTATATGTAAACGGTTATGAGCTCGGCTCCACGCTCCAGAAGGGCGGCACCGAGGCTATCCATGACTGGGCTACAACGATCACTCCCGCTACCAAGGCAGGCGAAAGAGACTGCTCCAAGAAGTATGTTCTCCAGCCTTACTTCGAGGATAAGAACAATCCTACGACGTACTACGGCAAGCCCGATGCAGACGGCAAGCTCGCTGCTATCTACAACGAGGCTACTGATAAGGACGGTCCCGTAACCGGTTCCGGTCACAAGTTGACATTCGTTCCCGCTAAGTCCGCTACAGCTACGACTCCCGGTTACGATGCATATCTCAAGTGCGACAACTGCGGTAAATGCTTCGCAATCGAAGCTCTCAGTGCTGGTATCCCGACGACTGGTGATAACTACAAGGCAGCTGCTGCTTATGAAATCGCTGATCCTATCGCTCGTAACCCCGTAGCTGACACGACGGCTGCTCCCGCTGAAACAACGGCTGCTCCCGCAGAGACAACGGCTGCTCCGGCTGAGACCACCGCTGCTCCCGCTGAGACGACGGCTGCTCCCGAGACCCAGGCTCCTACTCCTGTTAACCCCTCTGAGACCGGCGACAACGGAATGAACGCACTCGTTTGGGTCATCGTTCTCGGCGCTGCTATCACGGGCGTTGCTGTTGCAGGCAAGTCTGTTCTCGCAAGCAAGAAGCACTAAGATAATATTCTAAGTGTATAGCCTCCGTGAGCGGAATTTGGAGGCGGAAATAGGGGGACCCGAAAGGGTCCCCCTTGTTATATTGTGTCGCGTGCTTTTTCCGCATCTCGTCGTTCTCCTCGCTCGCTGGACGGGAGTCCCGCTTCGCTCGGACGCCTCGATCTGCGAAAAAATCACGCAACAGTGCTTATTTGAAAAAGTAGTAAAAATTTTTGAAGATGGGGTGCGGGGAAGGAACTTTTTATAAAAAGTTCCTTCCCCGCTAAAATTAAGCTATACTGTCGGGCCGCCGGCGCCCGGGGGCAGTAGGCGCTCGGGCAAGTCGGCGACGCGCTTGCACCATACGCAGACGTTGTCGTCGGTCTTGCCCGTCATGACGAGCGTCGGACGCGAGTTTTCCGCGTCCCACGCGGGCAATATCTCGAAGTCGACGCAGTGCGCGCCCATGTCGACGCGGAGCGAGTGTTCGCCAGTAAGTTTCCATGTGCATCGCGTCAGCGATGATACGTGCATAGTCCCCGACGCGGTGAACGATGCGGGCGCGGACGCGATCACGGTCTGCGGGATAGTGGGCGTGAGCGTGATCCATTCGTAGCGGCCGGGTATCGCGTCGGCGGGGATGGACTGCACAGTCTCGCCGGCGTAGTTCTCGGGCGAGACGAGCGGCCAGCCGTCCGCGCTCCACATGATGCGGCGTATGTGCATCGTCGACATTACGAAGCCGTATACGACTGCCGGTCGTATGTGGCAGCAGAGGTACCAGTCGCCGCCGTCGTGGAGCACGCTGTTGTGGCCGGGTCCCATCCAGCCGCGAGAGTTGCCGAACGAGTACCCGCATGCGATCATCAGTCCCGTGCGGCAGTCGACGTCGACGTCGTCGGTCATCGGGCGACCGTTCGGGTCGAGGTACGGGCCCGATATGTCGCGCGAGCGTCCGACGCGGATGTTGTAGTCGTTCGACAGCGAGCCGTACGAGACGAAGATGTAGTAATAGTCGGTGTCGGGATTGTAGCGTATGTACGCGCCCTCGACGGCGCGGTCGCACCACGTCGGACGGCACGCGACAGTGACGCCGAGCGCAGAGTCGGCGGTGCGGCCGTCGTCAGCCACGGAGTTGTCGGCGGCAAGTCCCGTTTCGGTGTCGAGTTTGAGCAGCTTTATTCCGCCCCAGAATGAGCCGTACGCCATGTAGTAGTCGCCGGTGCGCACGTCCTGTATCGGGTTCGCGTCGATGGCGTTTACGGGCGAGTTTTTGTTTGTTTTAACAACGATGCCGCGATAGCGGAACGGTCCCTCGGGCTTGTCCGCGACGGCGAGGTAGATGCAGGACAGCTGCACGCCGAACGATGAGTTTGAGCAGTACATGCGGTATTCGTCGCCGACTTTGATGATGTCGGGCGCCCACAGTCCGTTGCTGTGCGTCCACGCGAACGCGTCGGCGGGCGTCTCGTCAATTATGCCGCCTATGTGACGCCACGACAGCATGTCGGGCGAGCGGTACACGTTTTGATGCGTGCAGTATGCGAAGTAGTCGCGCGACACGGGGTCACGGTATATGGCGGGGTCATGAGCGCCCCACAGTCCCATCTCGGACGGGTCGGGGCGCGGCGGACGCGGCTGTCCCGGCGCGGGACGTCGAAACTCCGGCATAGGCGGCTGGGCGGGCGGCTTAGTCGGGTAAATGACGGATTTATTGATTTCCTGCATAAATTCTCCTTAATTATATGGCAGTTGATAACTAATTATACAACATATATTAGCGTGTTTCAAGTGCGCATTGTGAAAACTGATAGAAATTTCGATAATAATATATTTTTGTTGATTTTGGGCCTAAAAAGTGGTAAAATACAAAGGCTGTTAGCAAAAAAAGATGATTCTACATAAAGGAGGTAATCGTCATGGACGGCAGCAATGCAAACAACGCTATAAAAGAGGTCGCTCTTCGAATTCGCGACCTGCGTGAAATTCTCGAGATATCGGAGGAGACGGCGGCCATTGCGACCGACGTGACCGTCGACCAGTACCGCGCGTACGAGCGCGGCGAGCTCGACTACTCCTTCACATTCATCTACAAGTGCGCGAAGCTGTTCGGCGTCGACGTGACCGACATTCTCAAGGGCTCGAGCCCGAAGCTGTCGGAGTACTCGGTGACGAAAGCGGGCGGCGGACTGCCCATCGTGCGCAGAAAGGGCTTCTCGTACAACAATCTTGCGCCGCTTTTCAGGAACAAGATATCGGAGCCGTTCTACGTCGTCGCAAAATATTCGGAGGCGGAGCAAAACGAGCCGATACATCTCTCGACGCACAAGGGGCAGGAGTTCGACTACATAATCAAGGGCACGCTCAAGGCGCAGCTCGGCGAGCACATCGAGTACGTGTCGGCGGGCGACAGCATCTACTACGACAGCTCGATGCAGCACGGCATGATTGCGTACGGCGGCGAGGACTGCGAATTTATCGCGGTCGTGATGAACGCGGAGGGACTCGCTTACGAGTACCCGGAGGCGGACAAGATCGACACGTCGAAGGATGTGAAAATCCCCGCGAAGCACGCGACGGTGGCGGATGAGTTCATCGACGTTGAGCTCAACGAAAACGGCACGCCGGTCAAGATCAACTTCAAGAACACAGAGCGCTACAACTTCGCATACGACACGGTCGAAAGGCTTGCGAAGGAGCAGCCGGACAAGCTCGCGCTCATACATCTCGACAGCGACAAAACGGAGCGCAGATATACGTTCGCAGAGCTCGACCGCGATGTCAACATGGCGGCGAACTATTTCGCGTCGCTCGGCATAAAGAAGGGCGACCGCGTGATGCTCGTCCTGCGCCGTCACTATCAGTTCTGGGTGTCGATCTTGGCGTTCCACAAGATGGGCGTCATCGTTATACCGGCGACGACGCAGCTTATGAAGAAGGACTACGTTTACCGCTTCAATGCGGCGGGCGTCAGCGCCATAATCGCGACGAGACGCGACGGCGTGCCCGGACACATCGACGAGGCTGTGCCTGAGTCGCCGACGCTGAGACTGCGCATCGCGGCAGGCACGGGACCGCAGGAGCCGGACGGCTGGCTCGACCTCGACGCGGAACTCGCGTCGGGCAAGTGGTCGGCGGAGTACCCGCGCACAGCGGACACGCCTTGCGGCAGCGACACGATGCTGATGTACTTCACGTCGGGCACGACGGGATATCCGAAGATAGCGGCGCACGCGTACACGTATGCGCTCGGTCACTACATGACGGCGAAATACTGGCACAACGTGGACCCGAACGGCATCCACTTCACTATATCGGACACCGGCTGGGGCAAGGCAGTATGGGGCAAGCTGTACGGTCAGTGGCTGTCCGAGACGGCGATATTCGTGTACGACTTTGACCGTTTCCATGCAGACGACATACTGTCCGTCATAAGCAAGTACAAGATCACGACGTTCTGCGCGCCGCCGACGATGTACCGCTTCATGATACGCGAGGACCTCAAAGCGTACGACCTCTCGTCGCTGAAATATGCGACGACGGCGGGCGAGGCGCTGAACCCGGAGGTATACAATCAGTTTTTGGCGGCGACGGGAATCCATCTGATGGAGGGCTTCGGGCAGACCGAGACGACGCTGGCGATAGGCAATCTCGTCGGCTCGCAGATAAAGCTCGGCTCGATGGGCAAGCCGAACCCGCAGTACGACATGGACATCGTGGACGCGGACGGCAAATCGGTGCCTGTCGGTGAGACGGGCGAGATCGTCATTAAGACGGACAAGGCGGTGCCGATGGGGCTGTTCAAGTACTATTACGGCTCCGAGGAGCTGACGCGTCAGTCGTGGCACGACGGACTCTATCACACAGGTGACACGGCATGGCGCGACGAGGACGGCTACTACTATTACGTGGGCAGAGTCGACGACGTCATCAAGTCGTCCGGCTACCGCATAGGGCCGTTCGAGATCGAGTCGGTCATAATGGAGCTGCCGTACGTCGTCGAAGTCGCTGTAACGGCGGCGAAGGACGAAGTGAGAGGCTTTGTGGTCAAGGCGACCGTTGTCCTCGCGAAGGATACGAAGCCGAGCGACGCGCTCGTGAAGGAGATACAGAACTACGTCAAGGAGCATACGGCGCCGTATAAGTACCCGCGTATAGTCGAATTTGTCGACAGCCTGCCGAAGACGATAAGCGGCAAGATCCGCCGCAACGTCATCCGCGGCGAGAGCGAAGAATAATTATGGTTTTTTACAGGGAGAGAGAAACTTTTTGAAAAAAGTTTCTCTCTCCCTGTACCCTCTCTCTTCAAAAACTTTTATGACAGATTTTGTAACGTGCAAAGTCTTTTGCTGAGGAAACTTTACATCTTTCCCGAAATATGGTACAATACAAAAAACGGAGGTACAATTATGAAAACATTTGCATTAATTCAACTTGACGAGATAATATCTCGGCTGCAATCGGCGGCGATGTCGATAGTGGGCAAGCTCGTGTTCGCGCTCATCATCTTCATCGTGGGACGCGCGATAATAAAGCTCATCAAGCGTTCGTTCACGAAGTGGCACACGAAGAAAAATCTCGGCGAATCCGCGTACGGATTCATGACGAGCTGTATCAGCATCGTGCTCAATCTCATACTCGTGCTGACGATAGCGTCGGTGCTCGGCGTGCCGATGACGTCGATAATCACGCTGATAGGCTCGGCGGGACTGGCGATCGGTCTTGCACTTCAGGGCGGACTGTCCAACTTCGCCGGCGGCGTCATAATCCTCATATTCAAGCCGTTCGAGGTCGGCGACTACATTGTATGCGGCGCGGACGAAGGGACGGTGCAGAAGATAAACGTCTTTTACACGACGCTCGTGACGCCGGACAACAGACACGTCGTAATACCTAACAGCACTGTGTCGAACAGCTCCGTCACGAACGTGACGGCGGAGGGCGAGCGCAGGCTTGACGTGCCGTTCAGTGTGCCGTCGAGCACGGACATCGAGACGGTGAGTGAAGCGCTCCTGCCGCTTGTGGAAGGCGACGAGAGGGTGACGGGGCGCGAGGCACCCGTCGTGCGCATCGTGAGCTACGGCGCGGGCGCGTACAATTTTGAGCTGCGACTGTGGTGCAAAACGGCGTCGTACTGGGACGTCAGATTCGAGCTGCTCATAAAGGTGCCGGAAAAGCTGTCGGAGTGCGGCATAGAAATTGCGAAGAACGCGGTCGCGGTGACGGAAGAAACGGGCAAAAGCGCGAAATAAAACGCTGCACGCGCTGTTTTGACGACATTCAAAACAAAAACAAAAAGGCATCCGAACCGTACGCTTCGGATGCTTTTTTATATGTAGTACAGTGATTATTTTGACTTTCTTTTGAATGACACAGCGCCGATAACGCCGACGGCGGCGACGATCAATGCTGACGCGCCGAGAGTGGCGCCGCAGCCGCCGGAGGTCGACTCAGTGTCGGCGGCGCTGCTTTCGGTCACAGTCGGGGACTGCGGTGTTTTGGGGGGTGCTTGTGTATCTGCGGGCGCCTGTGTGTCTACAGGAGCTTCTGTCTGTACCGGTGCCGTTTCCGCGGGTGCTTCCGTCTCGGCGGGGGCCTCGGTCACAGGCTCTGTTTCAAGTTCAAGAGCTGCGATCTCGTCCGCCGTCGGCTTGCCGATGTTGTCGTAATAATCGCGGTTTTCCTGCCACATGTCGTAATCATGCCAGTCGTACATATACGATATACTGATCGATTCGATCACGGGAGCCTTTACAGTTTCGCCGTCATAATCGGCGGGAGCCGATACGCGCAGCGGATGGATGCCGCCGTCCATGTTTACGCTGCTGTCATAGTCGTACGTACTGTCGGCATCTTCGCTGCTGCGGAAGTATGCGCTGACGTAATCCCATTTTCCGCCTGTGTCGGGGCACAACAGATGCATCGTGTACTCGCCGAACGTAAGGTCGAGATAGCTGTCTCCGACCGAAGAATATCTAAAACTGACGCCTGCGCCCCAAATGTAAAAATGAAGTCTCGCAAAATACTCGACCCATGCGCCCTCTGCGCTTGTGCCGTCTGCGGGATTCATGTTGAGCGCGGTCATATTGCCTGCGGAATCCGCTTGCGGTTCGGTGTTGATGTTTTCACCCGCCTTGCCGAACTCGAGCGCGGTATATTCGATGTAGTCGGGCTCATTGTCGGCGAAAACTGCCGTTGCCATCGACACGGCAATTATAAGCGCGACGACGGCGAAGAAAATCTTTTTCATACGTTTTTCTCCTTTGCTTTTCGTATTTTTCTTTCGGATTATACATCAGATTACAAGTATTGTCAATATAAATCGCAAAGCTTCGTCAAAAAAAATTGCCATCCCGATGGAAAACAAAAAGGCATCCGAACCGTACGCTTCGGATGCTTTTCTGTGTGGGCCATCAGGGACTCGAACCCCGGACCGACCGGTTATGAGCCGGTAGCTCTAACCAACTGAGCTAATGGCCCTCGCACAATGCCTATACAGTATACACCGCAGGACATGATTTGTCAAGAGTTAATTTGAAATTTGCGAGGGAAACTTTTGAAAAAGTTTCCCTCGCGCTCCCTTCAAAACTTTTCACTGACTCTTTTTGACGAAGACGCTCATCTGTGCGTTGAGGTTTTGCCGATACGGCACCGTTTGATGCTCGACTTCGTCTCCGCAGGCGGTGACGAAGATTTAGCGGATCACGCGCACGCGCAGAACGCCCTTGAGCTGGCGCATCTTCTCGACGATGGAGGGCGTCGACGGACTGTCGATGTCGAGCATCGTGTAGGAGAAGTTGTCCTTACTGCGGTTGATCATGTCCGAAATGTTGATGCCCTCGTTGGCGAGCGCCGCCGTGAAGCGCGTGATCATGTTCGGAATGTTCTCGTGCAGGACCGCGATGCGTCCCGCCTTCGTGCATATGCCCATGTCGCAGGACGGATAGTTGACGGAGTTTTTGATGTTGCCGTTTTCGATGTAGTCCATCATCTCGCGGACTGCCATAGCGGCGCAGTTGTCCTCCGCCTCCTCTGTCGATGCGCCGAGATGCGGTATAGCGATAACGCCTTCCATTCCCGCCGTCTTGTCGTTCGGGAAGTCGGTGACGTAGCGGTGCACCTTGCCCGACTTGAGCGCCGCCTCCATCGCGTCGTCGTCGACGAGAGCGTCGCGGGCGAAGTTGAGGATTATGACGCCGTCCTTCATCAGCGACAGCGTTGACGCGTTTATCATGTGGCGCGTGTCGTCGACGAGAGGCGTGTGGACGGTGATGATGTCGCACTCGGCGAATATCTCCTCGCGCGTCTTGACGCGGTTGATGTGGCTGTCGAGGTGCCATGCTGCGTCGACGGAGAGGAACGGGTCGCAGCCGTAGACCTCCATGCCGAGCGCGGCGGCTGCGTTAGCGAGCGGACCGCCTATCGCGCCGAGTCCGATTACGCCGAGCTTCTTGCCCTTTATCTCGGTCCCGGCGAACGCCTTCTTGCCCTTTTCGACTGCTTTCGCGACGTCGCCGTCGTCCTTTATCGTCTGCACCCAGTTGACGCCGCCGACGATGTCGCGGCAAGCGAGGAGCATGCCGCATATTGCAAGCTCCTTGACGCCGTTCGCGTTTGCGCCGGGCGTGTTGAACACGACGATGCCCGTCTTCGCACACTTGTCGAGCGGGATATTGTTGACGCCCGCGCCCGCTCTCGCGATAGCGAGCAGCGATTCGGGCAGCTCTGCCTCATGCAGCGACGCGGAGCGCACGAGCACGGCGTCGGCATCGGCGAGCGTTTCCGTTTTGACGTACTCGGACGTGAGAAGCGACGTTCCCACCGACGATATCGGATTGCAGTAATAGATCTTGCGCATGGCTTCCTCCATTATATAATTCAGCGGTTCTCCGCTTCAAATTTTGCCATGAATTCGACGAGCTTCTGCACGCCCTCTATAGGCATAGCGTTGTAGATGCTGGCTCTCATGCCGCCGACGGTGCGGTGACCCTTGAGGTTGACGAACCCCGCCGCAGACGCTTCCTTGACGAATTTGGCGTCGAGCTCCTCGCTTCCGGTGACGAACGGCACGTTCATTATCGAACGGTCTGCGGGGACGACGGTGCCGCGGAACATATTGTTGTTGTCGAGGAAATCGTAGAGTATAGCGGCTTTCTTTTCGTTGTACTCCTTCATAGCCTCGAGCCCTCCGCGCGATTTCAGCCACTTGAACACCTTGCCGCAGATGTAGATGCCGTATGCGGGCGGCGTATTGTAGAGCGACTTTGCGTCTGCGTGCGTCTTATAGCGGAGCATCGTAGGCGTGCCGGGGAGCACGTCCTCGGTGATGAGATCGTCGCGGATTATGACGATAACGGTGCCTGCGGGACCGACGTTCTTTTGTACGCCGCCGTAGACGAGCGCGTACTTAGATATATCCATCGGCTCGGAGAGGAAGCAGGACGAGACGTCGGCGACGAGGTCCTTGCCCTTCGTGTTCGGCAGCGTGTGGAACTTCGTGCCGTATATGGTGTTGTTCTCGCAGATGTAGACGTAGTCGGCGTTCTCGCTTATGGGAAGGTCGGAGCAGTCGGGGATATAGGAGAACGTCTTGTCCGCGCTCGACGCGACAGCGTTCGCGGTGCCGTACAGCTTCGCCTCGGAGTACGCCTTCTTCGCCCACTGACCCGTGATTATGAAGTCGGCGACGCGGTTTTTCATCAGATTCATCGGTATCATCGCGAACTGCTGCGACGCGCCGCCCTGCAAAAACAGAACACGGTAATTGTCAGGTATCGAGAGAAGGTCGCGGATGTCGTATTCGGCGTTCTCGATTATTTCCGCGAACGCGGACGAGCGGTGGCTCATCTCCATAACGGACATTCCCGTGCCGTTGTAGTCGAGCATCTCTGCTGCGGCCTCGCGCAGCACTTCCTCCGGCAGAACTGCCGGACCGGCTGAAAAGTTATAAACCCTGCTCATTTTGTGTTCCCCTTATATATTATAATTTTATACCGAGTATTTCTGCGACAGTATCCTTCATTCCGTCGCGCTCGCAGACGCGGCGGTGACGCACCTCCGCGGTGCGTATCTCGTCGATGGCGGACGGAGCTTTTATCCCCGACGTCGACTCAAGCTCATCAATGAGGGCGAAATCGTCGTCGCTGCGCGTGTCGCGTCCCGTCATAGCCGAGACGACGGAGCGCGCGAACTTGTACGGGCTCGCCGTCGACGCGATAACGGTCGGGGTCGTGTCCTTTGACGCTGCCCTATATTTGTCGCAGACGCAGGACGCGACGGCGGTGTGCGTGTCGATGACGTAACGGTCGATGTGCCACAGCTTCGATATCTGTTCTGCGACCTCGCTCTCGACGGCGCACCCGCCGACGAAGCCGAACTTGTCTATCACGCGGCGCTCCGCGTTCGTTATCGCGTATCTGCCAGTCTCGGACAGCGACTTCATGTAAGCGCTGTTCTCTGACGCATCGCCGCCTGTCGCAGAATATATGAGGCGTTCGAGATTGCTCGAAACGAGTATGTCCATCGACGGCGACGACGTAGTGTAAAAGCGGCGGTCGCGGTCGTAGACGCCGGTTTCGAAGAAGTCGGTGAGGACGCGGTTGTCGTTCGAGGCGCATATGAGCGTCTTAATCGGCGTGCCCATCAGCTTCGCATAATGGGCGGCGAGGATGTTGCCGAAATTGCCTGTCGGGACGGCAACGTTGATGAACTCGCCGTTTTTTACCGCACCCGTGCCGACGAGATGAGAGTACGCGTATACATAATATACGACCTGCGGCACGAGCCTGCCGACGTTGATGGAGTTCGCGGACGAGAACCGATATCCCGCGTCCGCTAACTTTTTCTTTAGCTCCGCGTCGCCGAACATGGACTTGACGCCGCTCTGCGCGTCGTCGAAGTTGCCGTGTACGCCGACGACGTAGGTGTTTGCGCCGCGCTGCGTCACCATCTGACGCTCCTGCACGGCGCTGACGCCGTCCTTCGGATAAAACACTATTATCTTCGTGCCGGGCACGTCGGCAAATCCCGCCATCGCGGCCTTGCCCGTGTCGCCGGACGTCGCGGTCAATATAACGATGTCGTCAAGGACCCCGTTCTTCTTCGCCGCGACTGTCATAAGACGCGGGAGTATCGACAGCGCCATGTCCTTGAACGCAATAGTTGAGCCGTGATAAAGTTCGAGGAAGTAGACGCCGTCCGCGTAATGCATCTCGACGATATTATCGGTGTCGAACTTTTCGTCATAGGCGCCGTTTATGCACTCGGTGAGCTCGTCGCGCGTGTAGTCGGTGAGAAACAGCTTCATCACCTCGTACGCGACTTCCTTGTACGACATCTCCGACAGCGCGTCGAAGCCGACGTCCAGCTTCGGTATCTTTTCGGGGACGTAAAGCCCGCCGTCCTCGGCGAGTCCGCCGAGTATGGCTTTCGACGATGTTATCGCGGGACCGTGTCCGCGCGTGCTCTTATATAAAAGTTCACCCATGTCAGTCCCCCAACAGCTTTTTCATAAGCATGTAGCCGTGCGGCTCGTAAATACCGGTCTCGGACGCTTCGCGCTCGTTGTAATGCGCAATTTTCTTCTGCTCGCGCGTGCTGTCGTAGAGCACGAACGGCACGGGCGTGTTCGTGTGCGTCCTTATCGCGCACGGCGTCGGATGGTCGGGCATCATAAGGATCCGGTACGGCTCGCCGGACGCGTCCATATCGCGCTTCAGCACGGCGAGCACGCGCTCGTCGATGTATTCGATAGACTTTATCTTGCGTTCGGGACTGCCCTGATGTCCCATTTCGTCGGGAGCCTCGATGTGGATATAGACGAAGTCGTCACCGTCCTCGAGCAGAGTTTTGACGGCAGCCTTCGCTTTGCCCTCGTAGTTTGTATTGAGCGTGCCGTCCGCGCCGTCGACGATTATGACTCTCATGTCGGCGCCGTGTGCGATGCCCTTGAGTAGGTCGACGGCGGATATCATCGCGCCGCGCTTGCCGGTCTTTGAATAAAAGCTCTCGAGCGACGGACGCGTGCCCGCGCCCCAGAACCAAAGCGAATTCGCCTTGCCCTTTCCCTCGGCGGCGCGCCTTACGTTTACGGGATGATTATTTAATATATCGTAGCTCTCCTCCATCATGCGGCGGAAATCGGGATGCGTCGGAAGATACGAGCCGATCTCCTCGTCGAGATGGTCGTGGGGAGGGTACATGTCGAGAGTCTCGCCGCCGTGCCACACTGTGATGTGGCGGTAGCCGGTGCCGGTGTAGAAGCGGAACTTGTCGGAGTCGAAATGAGCGCGTATCGCGTCCATGAGTTCGTCTGCCTCAGCCGTCGTTATCTCGCCCGCACTGTGGTCGAGGATAACGCGTTTTTCGTAAGGCACGTCTCCTTCGGTGACTGTCACTAAATTGCAGCGGAACACGACGTCGTCGTCCGCCATAGGTACGCCGACGGAGAGGGCCTCGAGCGGCGAACGTCCCGAGTAGCTTTTTTCGGGGTCGTAGCCGAGCACGGCGAGATTCGCAACGTCGCTGCCGGGACGGAGCGTGTCGGGCACAGTCTTCGCCATGCCCATTATGCCCGCCGACGCGAGCGCGTCCATGTGGGGCGTGTTCGCCGCCTCGAGCGGCGTTTTCCCGCCGAGCGACGCGATAGGCTCGTCAGCCATTCCGTCGCCGAGAAGTACGATATATTTCACTTGTTATTACCGTCCGTTTTAGTTGATAGTACATTATACAGCGTTTCGGACGATTCCGCAATACATTTTTTTACAGAATATATTGCCTGCAAAGCTTTTACTTTTGTCGATTTGACAAAGCCGGGAGCCGAAACCAGCATGAAGCATCATATTCCAAGATAAGAATTATACGCCGCGCCGCCATGCATGTTGCAACATACCGAAGCGCCAAAAGCCGCGATTATATGTGCAAACAAACGATTTTTTGCAGGCGGGCAAAACAACGCTTGCATTTTTATTTAATGTTTGATATAGTAGACTCGGACGCCTGTAAAACGGAGCGCGCCTTCGGCATATAATGATGCCGTGGCGTGTCCGGAACGGGACTCCTACGTCACGTCATCAAAAATGTCGAACGAAAAAATGAGGAACGAAATGGAAGAAAAAACTTACGGAACCGTCGATACGCTCGAGGCTCTCGCCGAGACTATCGAACGCGTCCGCGCGGCGCAGAAGATATTCTCCGAATATACGGCGGAGATGGTGGACAAGATCTTCGCCGCGGCGGCGACAGCGGCAAACATGGCCCGCATACCGCTCGCTAAAATGGCGGTCGAGGAGACCGGCATGGGCGTCGTGGAAGACAAGGTCATAAAGAACAACTATGCGGCGGAGTATATTTACAACGCCTACAAAAACGTCAAGACGGTCGGCGTTATCGAAGAGGACCGCGCGTACGGCATACGCCGCGTAGCGGAGCCCGTCGGCGTCGTTTCCGCCGTCATACCGACGACGAACCCCACCTCTACCGTCATATTCAAAACGCTTCTCTGCCTCAAAACGCGCAACGGCATAATCATCAGCCCGCACCCGAGAGCAAAGAAGTCGACAGTCGAGGCGGCTAAAATAGTTCTCGAAGCGGCCGTTAAAGCGGGCGCGCCCGAGGACATCATCGCATGGATAGACTCGCCGTCGCTCGAAATGACGAGTACCCTCATGCGCGAATCCGATCTCATACTTGCAACCGGCGGTCCCGGCATGGTCAAGGCCGCATATTCGAGCGGCAAGCCCGCCGTCGGCGTCGGCCCCGGCAACACGCCCGCAATAATCGACGACACCGCCGACATAAAGCTCGCCGTCAGCTCGATCATACATTCAAAGACGTTCGACAACGGCATGATATGCGCGTCCGAGCAGTCCGTCATCGTCCTCGACTCCATCTACGACGAGGTCAAGGCGGAATTCGAAGCGCGCGCGTGCCACTTCCTGACAGCGGACGAAATTGACAAGGTCCGCGAGATAATACTCGTCAACGGGACCGCCAACGCGAAGATAGTCGGTCAGACGGCGGAGACGATAGCGGAATTTGCCGGCATCAAGGTGCCGGATGGCACGAAGGTGCTGATAGGCGAGGTCACGTCCGTCGATAAGGCGGAGCCGTTCGCACACGAAAAGCTGTCGCCCGTGCTCGCCATGTACCGCGTCTCCGGCATAGACGAAGCGTTCGACTATGCGGAACGCCTCATCGCCGACGGCGGCTACGGCCACACCTCGTCGCTCTACGTCGACGAAGTCAACGAAAAGGAAAAGATCGAGCGCTTCTCGCACAGAATGAAGACGGGACGCATACTCGTGAATACGCCGTCCTCGTTCGGCGGCATCGGCGACATCTATAACTTCGCTCTCCCGCCGTCACTGACGCTCGGCTGCGGCTCATGGGGCGGAAACTCCGTCTCGGAGAACGTCGGCGTCAAGCACCTGCTCAACATCAAAACGGTCGCGGAAAGAAGGGAAAACATGCTCTGGTTCAGATGCCCCGAGAAGGTTTACATGAAGAAGGGCTGTCTGCCCGTGGCTCTCACCGAGCTCAAATCCGCGCTCCACATAAAGAAGGTCGTAATCGTCACCGACAGCTTCCTTTACAGAAACGGTCATACGCGTCCCATCACGTCCAAGCTCAATGAGATGGGCATCCCGCACATCACGTTCTTCAACGTCGAACCCGACCCGACGCTCGCATGCGCAAAGGCGGGCGCTGAGGAAATGATCAGATTCGAGCCCGACTGCATAATCGCACTCGGCGGCGGCTCCGCTATGGACGCGGCTAAGATAATGTGGGTGCTCTACGAGCATCCCGAGGTCGACTTCCAGGATATGGCGATGCGCTTCATGGATATAAGAAAGCGCGTCTACACGTTCC
>CANQMJ010000045.1 GCA_947624945.1 uncultured Clostridia bacterium
ATTGTGTAGACTATCGTATAATCGGGGAAATTGATATTGACATTCGCCTCGCCCGTAAAGAAAGTGTATACGCCGGAGATGTGCGTGTACGTCATAGGCCCCGAAAGCGCGACCGATTTCACATTCGAGCGGAGCGGCATTATAAAGTCGTATTTGTCAGCGGCATATACATATGCGTCGTTGAGCTTTGCGTTTAACTCGTCAAGATCGTACGGCATGACGGACTCGCCGTTTGATATGAATTTGACTTCTTCCGAGAGTTTATTTACAACATCTGTCAAGGCTGCGGCGGTGTCATACAGTTCTTCCGCCGTTATGCCTCGGCGCTCCACATCGAGCTTATCGGTCACAGATGTCCCCTGATAACCCGTAGCGAGTGTGAACACGAACGAGATATAAATATACGCGATTATTGAGAGCAGCGAGAAAATGTAGCGAATGCTTTTCGTGCTGTCTTTTGAAACCGACGGGATAAGCCACACTATTGCGATAAACAGTAAAAAAGGCAGGAATATCAAAAGAGTCTCGGCTAAAGAAAACGGCAGCCATCCCGTGAGATATGAAACGGCGGCGCGAAATATCGACGCTATGTGTATATTAAAAAAATCGGCAAAGCGCGGCGAAAATGCGCACGTCAGATGTATTATCGCGGCGACGGGCAGAATAGCGAAGATCACAGCCGGTACCGTCGGTACGTATTTTTTTATCTTTTCAACCATGATCTGTCGTAACCTTTCCGCGAAATGACGTCCTGCGTTCTCCGTTTTAGTTTTGCCTCATTGATCGAGCCGTATATTATGAAAAAACTTGAAAAGCGATTTTATGTCGTCGGGCAGCGGCGCCGTTATTTCATGTACGCCGTTTGAATCGAAGCGAAGCGAATATGCGTGAAGCGCCTGACGGTCTATATACTCGCGGCTGCCGCCGTAAAAATCGTCGCCCGCTATCGGATATCCGAGCGACGAGAAATGAACGCGAAGCTGGTGAGTCCGTCCCGTTTTCGGCATCGCCTTGATGAGCGTGTGACCGTTTCCAACCGCTATCGGTACAAATACAGTCTCTGCATATTCACCGTTGCCTTCTATATCGGACGATTCACGCAATATTATCGTGTCGGAACATCGGCGAATATATGAATGAATAGTCTGCGGGACGCCGAGCTCATAACTCATCTCACCGTCTAAAACAGCAATGTATGTCTTACAAATCGTTCCCGACGTGAGCTCTTTTGACATCATATAAGCCGCCATTTTGCTTTTTGCAAGCAAAACGGCGCCGCTTGTGTCGCCGTCGAGCCTGTTTACGGGACGGAACACGAACGGCACGCCTCTGCGCCTGTACTCGGCGCACATCGCATTTGCGAGCGTGTCCATATAGTGACCGTGCGACGTGTGAGTCGGCATACCGGCGGGCTTGTTGACGACGAAAACATTATCGTCTTCATAAAGAATATCGACTTTGTCGTCGGACGGAAAGACATAAGCGTTTTCGTCCGCGAACGTATCGCTGTCGTCGACTGTTATGATGTCTCCGGTGCGGACGACAGTCCGCACCGTGACATCAGCGCCCGCAAGAGTTATCCCGTGCGGACGCGTTTTACATAGCTTCAGAAGCGTCCCCGACATGCCGTTTGCACGCAGCACGGCGTAAACGGTTTTACCGTCGAGGTCGTCTGTAACGGTTATTTTCACTCGACCGAGAATTCAAATACGGTCGTGTAGTCGTACGTCTCGCCCGGTGAGAGCGTCGACGACGGGAACTCGGGATGGTTCGGACTGTCGGGATAATGCTCAGTCTCAAGGCACAGTCCGGCATTCACGCACTTCGGCACGCCGCCTTTATAGGGCGCTTCGGTCACGTCGATGCAGTTGCCCGTATAGAGCTGTATTGCCGGCTGATCCGTGTACACTGACATCGTACGACCCGACTTCGGTTCCCTCACCTTCGCAGCAAGCTTGCATTCACCGCCGTTGTCAAGGAAATAGCAAAGGTCAAAGCCTTTACCGAAGCGCATCTGCTCGTCGTCGGAGTTGATGTCATTGCGAACGGGCTTCATTGTTCTAAAGTCCTGCGGTCTGCCGTCGACGGAAATTGTTCTTCCGGTCGGTATGAGCTCACTGTCGACCTCGCCGAATTTGGCGGAGCATATCATGACTTCGTGGTCGAGAATATCTCCCGAATCGTAACCCGCGAGATTGAAATACGAGTGGTTGGTCAGGTTGAGTACGGTGCGTTTGTCAGTCGTTGCGACATACCGCATTGAGAATTCACAGTTCTTTGTCAGCTTGTAATACACATGTACGGTGAGCGTACCGGGATAGCCCTCCTCGCCGTCGGGCGAGACATAAGTTAGTACAGCTTCGGGCTCGCCGTCGTCAGAAAGTACCTGCACGTCCCACATTTTCCTGTCGAATCCGACCTTGCCGCCGTGCAGAGCGTTTTTATTGTCGTTCACATAGAGCTTATACTCTACGCCGTCAAGTGTGAACTTTGCACCGCCGATGCGGTTGCCGTAACGACCGAGTATCGCGCCCGGATAACCGCCGCACGTAAGATATGAGTCGGGGTCGTCGTAGCCGAGAACGATGTCCGCCATGACGCCGTTTTTATCGGGAACATTGATCGACACAATCGTGCCGCCGAGGTCGATGAAGCGCACGCTCATCTTTCCGTTGTCCATCGTGTATTCGGTCACCGTCACGCCATGTTTTGTGACGCCGAATGTATTTTTAGTAAGGCTCATGTCAGTCCTCGTATCCTTTCGGATTTTTGATTCTGAAATTATAGGAGTCGCGGCACATGTCGTCGATAGTCCGCTTCGCTTGCCATCCGAGTACTTCGCGTGCGCGCGTCGGGTCTGCATACGATACGGCGATATCGCCCGCACGGCGCGGGCAAATCTCGCGCTTAATCGGATGACCGCATACGCGCTCGTAAGCGTTGATGATGTCAAGCACAGAATATCCCCTGCCGCATCCGATGTTGTACGTCTCCCAGCCGACGACGTTTGCGGCGCGTTTGAGAGCCGCTATATGGGCCTGTGCAAGGTCGGTGACGTGTATATAGTCACGGATGCATGTGCCGTCCGGTGTGTCGTAATCGGTTCCGAATACGGTTATAGAATCCCACTCGCCCGTAGCGACCTTCTGTATACGCGGCATGATGTTGTTCGGTATGCCCATCGGGTCCTCGCCGATAAGTCCGCTTTTATGCGCTCCGACCGGGTTGAAATAACGCAGGCAGCAAACGCTCCATTCGGGATCGGACACGGAGAGATCCTTCAATATGCGCTCGATAAGTATCTTTGTTTCGCCGTACGGGTTCGTAGCGTGCGTTATCGGGAAGTCCTCCTGCATCGGCACATGATCCGGCTCGCCGTAAACTGTCGCCGAAGACGAGAACACGATGCGCTTGCACCCGTGCGCGGACATGGACTCGCAAAGCTTTATCGTGCCGGCGATGTTGTTGTAATAATATCTCAGCGGTATCTTCACCGACTCGCCGACAGCCTTGAGTCCGGCAAAATGGATAACGGCGTCGATCTTGTTTTCATCGAATATTTTGTCAAGAGCCTCGCGGTCGAGCATGTCGGCTTCGTAAAATTTGAAGTCCTTGCCCGTGATCTTCTTTATCCTGTCAACGACGCAAGCCTTGCTGTTGTAGAAGTTGTCAAATACAACGACGTCATAGCCTGCCTCGAGCAGTTCGACGACGGTGTGAGAGCCGATAAAGCCCGTACCGCCTGTAACGAGAATAGTCATGTATATTATCCCTCCTGTCGCTTATGCCCAAAGGTCGTCCGGGTAAACGCCGTCTTCGATGAGCTTGTTGATCTCGGCGATAACTGTCGGTTTATCCTCGCGGACGGTGACGCCGAACCAGTGTGCGTCGCTCGTCAGCATATCGACCTCGCACTTGCCCGCCTCGATCATCTCATATACTGCCGTCGGCAGAAGCGCTTCGCACTTCATCGTGTCAGCTCCGGGCGCGTTGAACGTACGGACGATGTTCTCGCTGAGATACGGGAAGACTTCCTTCGTCATGCCCCAGCAGTTCATGGAGACGATGCTGTTCTCGTCGAGCGGTTTCCATTCGTCGCCCTCAAGAGATTCCGCGCCTTCCGGAATATTCGCGTTCGGACGGATCTTGAATGTTTCAACGATCGAGGTCAGCTTGTTTTCGCTGTTTGTTTTGCATATTCCGCGCGTAACGGTGCCGTTGGGCGACATCGTGTTTTTGAGGATATAGCCGACCATGCAGAACGTCGGGACCGATGTTTTTCTGTCCTCTTTCAGATACTCCGCTATTTTCATGTACATTTCGCGGCCATAGAAATCGTCCGCGTTGACGACAGCAAACTTGTCATCGCCGACGACCTTCTCCGCGCACAGAAGCGCGTGAGATGTTCCGAGCGGCTTCGTTCTGTCAGCGGGAACGGTTATACCGTCGGGATGAACGTCCGGCGTCTGATAAGCGTACTCGACTTTGATCTTGCCGCGCAGACGTGCGCCGATCGTTTCTTCAAAATCGGCTTCGTTTTCCGGCTTGATTATGAATACGACGCGGTCAAATCCCGCCTGTATCGCATCATATACGGAAAAGTCGATGATGAAGTTGCCGTGCTTCGTGATCGGGTCGATCTGTTTGAGTCCGCCGTAACGTGAGCCAAGACCTGCTGCTAATACTACGAGTGTCATAATTTCACCTCAGTTTTTGATTATATTCCTTGCCGCTGTGAGAGTATTCCGCAGCAGCATAGTTATCGTCATAGGTCCTACACCGCCGGGCACCGGCGTGATGTAGGAGCATTTCGGTTCGGCGGACACAAAATCAACGTCACCGCACAGCTTCCCGTCTTCGTTGCGGTTCATCCCGACGTCGATCACGACGGCGCCATCTTTTACCATGTCGGATGTTACGAATTTTGCCTTTCCGACCGCACTCACGAGTATATCGGCCTCGCGCGTTACCTGTGCCAGCTCGCGTGTGCGCGAATGACATATCGTGACGGTGCCGTTCGCACCGAGCAGCAGCATCGCCATAGGCTTGCCGACAATATTGCTGCGGCCGATAACGACACAGCGCTTTCCGGCGACTTCTATGTTATAGTAGCGCAAAAGCTCCATGATGCCCGCCGGAGTACAAGGCAAAAGCGATGCCTCGCCTTTGAATATGCGTCCCGCGTTGACGGAATGGAATGCGTCCACATCCTTTTCGGGCACGATGCGCTCGGTAACTACAGACTCGTCGATGTGGCGCGGCAGCGGGAGCTGCACGAGTATACCGTGAACGTCGTCTTTGACGTTTAGGCTGTCTATAAGCGTCAGCAGTTCGTCCTGCGTCGTAGATTCGGGCAGCTCATACACCCACGAGTTGAATCCGACCTCCTCGCACCCGCGCTTTTTATTGCGCACATACACGTGCGACGCGGGATCGTCGCCGACGATTATGACCGCAAGTCCGGGTTTTACGGTCATTTCTGCAGCTTCACGCTTTATTTGCTCACGTGTCGCCGCCGATACGGCTTTGCCGTCGATCATTATTGCCATATAATTGTTTCCTTTCAAATCAAGTTGCTTTATTTGTCATCGTCCTCTGCGTTTTTATCGCTGTCATTTTCAGTATTACCACTATTTTCATCAACTGTTTTATCGTCGCCAGCTGTAGTGTTATCTGCAACTGCGTCCGCTTTTTCACTGTCGGATACCTTAGCAGCCGACGATTTTTTCATTCGCACGCTCATAATGACCGAAACGGCAGCTCCGGAAATAAACAGACAGAACGCAAGAAGCTGCGATACCCTGATGCCGGTCGAGCCGATGTAAAGGCTGTCCGTCCGCAGTCCTTCAATAAACATGCGTCCTAATCCGTACCACATCACGTACCAAATGAAAACCTGTCCGTCATATTTCTGCTTTTTTGCTTTAAGAAGCACCATGATGACAAAGAATCCGCACAGATTCCAAAGCGATTCATATAAAAACGTCGGGTGATAGTATACCGTCTCGCCGAATATGTTCTTTATCCCCATGCGGCAGAAAATGTCGGTCTGCGTGCCGTGAGCCTCGGCGTTTACGAAATTGCCCCACCGTCCTATCGCCTGACCAAGCAGCGCGCCGTGACCAGCCATGTCAAGTATCTTAAGCGGCGATATCTTCTTGATCTTCGATACAACGAGCACAGTCAATATTATGGCAATAACGCCGCCGTAGATAGCGATGCCGCCGCGCCATACGGCAACGCAGTTGTAGAGTGTACCGAGCACACGGTCGGTGACCGACCCTTCCGTGACGACGTATGAACCTAAACCGTCAAACACGATATAGTAAAGGCGTGCTCCTATGATTCCGAATACGATCGAAAAAATAAAATAGTCGAGTATATCATCGGTTTTTATACCGCGCCGCGGCGCTTTTATATATACAGTTGCGCATACCGAAATAATTGCGAGCGTGACGATTATACCGTACCAAGCCACATCTTTTCCGAATATAGTGAACGCAACTTCGTTTACGCTGAACTCGCCTATCCCGAGTCCGGGAAACGAGAGCGTATTAACATCGAGCAATGCCTTAAGCATCAGACTTCCCCTTTCGGACGCACAAAAAGCGTCCAACATATTTTACAATATATCGGCGCTTTTTGCAATAGAATCTGCGATTTACTTTTCGACTTTCAGCAAAAATTTCTTCGATTTTCCGTCAGGATGCAGAATTACCGTCTCGCCCGCGCGCACGCATACAGCGTTTTCTTCATTGTCGGCGGGAATATCATCATACGCGACCGTTATCCGAAACTCACATCCCCCTGCCCTGACGGCGACAGTATAATCATCGTCGTGGAACGCGGGAGGTGTGACATGCACGCACCCTTTTTTTATTTCGACGCCGAGGTAATGCTTCATGACTGTCCTGTAAAACCATGACGCCGACCCGGTGTAACCGCTCCATCCGCTGTGACCCGTCACGCCGTTTCCGTAGTAAACGTCAGCGGCTATGAAATATGGTTCTGCCGTGTACTTCCCGTTCATACGCCCTTTGCCGTATATGCCTATAGGAGAGACGGACGAAAGCACTGCGCGTCCCGTTTCAAAGTCTCCCGCCTCAAAGAACGCGGCTGCGCACCATATCGCCGCATGGGTGTACTGCCCGCCGTTCTCGCGTATACCTGCCGGGTACCGGCAAATATATCCGTATTTGTCTGTTTTATCGTATGGCGGAGAGAAAAGCCTCAGAATGCCCGACTTTCTGTCGAACAGTCTCTCCTTTACCGACGAAAGCGCTGTGCTGCACCTCTCTCTGTCCGCGTGCGCGAACACGGCAAACGCCTGCGGCAAAAGGTCTATTTGGCACTCGTCGCAACCATGCCCGCCGAGGATATTTCCGTCGTCGTCGAACGCGCGCAGATACCATTCTCCGTCCCATGCGCATGACTCGGCAGCGTCAACGAGCATATCGGCTTCGTACATCAGCCGCTCCGAAAGCATCGGGTCTATCGAATATTCGCGCAGCATATCGGCGAATCTTCTGTATACGACAGCGTAAAAGAACGCAAGCCATACGCTCTCCCCGCGTCCCTTGACTCCGACCTCGTTCATGCCGTCGTTCCAGTCGCCGGAGCCGATGAGCGGTATCATATGCGCGCCTCGCTCGAACGATGCGTTGACGGACGATATACAGTGCTCGAGCACTGTCGCGCGTTCTTCGGTGACTGCCGCCGTCTCGTATCTGTCTCCCTCTCCGACGTCAAGCTTTTTCGACGACAGATACGGCGTGCGCATCGTCAGTATTTCGACGTCTCCCGTCGCCGAGACATATTCCGCCGCGACATACGGCAGCCACATAAAATCGTCCGAGCACCGTGTTTTAAGCCCGCCCGAGAACGGGTACGGATGCCACCAATGCTGAACTCTGCCGTCCGTATACTGTCGCGCACATGCGCGCAGTATCTGATATTTTGTTATATCGGGGCAGAAATAGAGCGCGCAGAGACTGTCCTGGAGCTGGTCGCGGAAACCGTATGCGCCGCCAGACTGACTGTATCCGCTTCTGGCGATCATGCGTATATATACCGCCTGATACGCGGCATTATCCATCATGCCCGAAAGCCATTTTTCACGCCCGACATACACACTTGTCAAAAGTACCGAATCAGCCTTTCTGCGGTATTCGGCAAATCCTTTCAATATAAGCTCGGGACGGCGGTACATATCGCGTATTTTACGGATGCATTTTGAGGACGCAACCGGCGACGCGGCAAGCAAAAATCCACATTCACCATCTGAAAACGGCGACTGTACGGCCAAGCTGTCACCGAGACATTCCGCCGAATCATACACTTCATCCGATACCGCGAACACCGAGGCGTATGTTGCAGGCTCCGACAGCGGATACAATTTCCCTTTCGCATATATCGCCGGCGTTGAAGGATATATCGTCAATGAAGCACGCAGCGACTCGGGAATTTCGCTGTCGGTCATCGACACGCGCAAATGATAGAGCTTGACGGGAAGTCTTGCGTCGACGCCTATGCGAAGTTCATATCGTATCCCGCATATCGCTCCTGCATATACTGCACAGTCGCGTCCGAACACGACGTGGTCGGCGGCACGACAAAGATCGGTCGGCTCGCCGTCTATGATCAAACAGACTCGTTCGCCCGTCTCGCCGATCATCGGATCGCAATGACGCCGCGTCACCGTGCCGAGCGACGAATTGCCGTACCACGAGTAACCGCACGAAAGATTTGTGCATATCGTGCCGAACACATTGTTTGCATAGAACATCGAATACGGCGACGCGTTTTTGCCGTTTCCGATGACGGCGCCCTCGGAGCTTTGCCTGTACTGTATAGGACGGCTGCGAACGTAAAGAGATGTGCAGGCGTGCGCGCGCATACTGTCGGATGCGGAAATATGATAGTCATGCATCGCGCCGAGATCGATATATCTGCACGATAACGCAGACAGCATCAATTCTTCAACTGATGAGACCGTTTCGCGCGGAATAATAAAAATACCGTTGTTCTTCCCCAAAAGTCTGCCTGAACCAGTCGATTCGACCATTGTGCGGAGCTTGCCCGCGCCGCTCGACATATAACCGCCCTCGGGCGCGATAAACAGCATGTCAAATCGTATGCCCGATAAAAACAAGAACCGTTTTGCGGCGATCAGCTCTCCTGCGGCAAACGAATCGGCGGCATTCGACAGCTCGTTACAGAATACAACTACGATCGGCAGGTCGCCCGACACACCGTATCTCCAAAGCAGGTCTCGTCTGTACCTTATCTCCGAAAACGAATCACACCCGACTATATGCACTCTGTCGCCGAGTATTGCGCCGGCAAGCTCCATCGCGCATTTGACCGAGTCTGTGTCGGCGCCCGCAAGTGCACACGTTATGCGCAGATACTTTTCAAGCCGGAGCTTTGCCTCGTCGAATGCGATATACGCGGGCATTTCCTCTGTCTGCAAAAGGACACTGCTTTTGTGCGTGCCGTCGACACCGTCTCCACGCACGACACACGCAAATACGGGATGGACGCACGCGCCGTCGCAGTCTGTCGGCTGAGCATCGAACACCGACGCGATGTCATCGTCCGTATATCCGAACGGAAGGATCTCGTCCGTGCGCGCGTGGAACGTTATCTCGTCGCCGCTATCGGCAAAAACAGAAAAGAAAAGCTCGGCTCGCTCTCCGTTCGGCAGTTTTCTCAAATACCTTACGCATCCCGTCCCGACGCGCTCGGACGTTATAAAAATATCCGAATACGACGGCGCCGCCTCGTACGACGCACGTGTGTTCAATACGGTCGGCATAAAATAAAGTACCTCGACCGCACCGGGCACGTCTGTCACACAAAGCTCGCATAATGCCCCCGGACGATCGGGCAGACACGTCAGCGTCGTCACAGCCTTGACGATATTTTCGCCGTAGACAAACTCTGTCTCGTACTTTATCGACGCGCCGTCAGACGAAAATTTCGTCCGCTTATCCGCCATACAGAAAAAAACCTCGCCGTTTATCCGCAAAACGACAGTGAATCCGCGGCACCCGCGCGCGATCGGTTCGCTTATAAGCGTTTGACCGTCATAGACCGCTATTCTTCCCGACTTCTCCGCAACAATCAACTCGCGCCCGTTCGATACGAACGCCGCGTCCGACGTCGTGATATTTCCTTCAAATACGGACACATCCGCAGGCGAGGACGACATTCGCAGATAGTCGCGCCGTTCGGAACGCCTGCGGTTGACGGTGAGCGATTCATGCAGCATCGGCAGCGACGCTTTTACAGACGGTTCAGCGCAGAAACGCTTTACGTTGATGTCGCCCATGCATATATTTGCCGCCGAAGTTATGCTCATGCCGATATGGTGCGACATATATTGACATACGACTGCACGGTCGCCGCCCGTGCGCGCTCTTGTCATATCGACGGCCTCGTAATATCCGTACTTGCCGTAAAGCTCCGTATCCCTGTGCGCCGCAAGCGCGGACACGGCGTCCGCGTCGAACGTGCCGAGCAGATAAAGCGCATACGGAGCTATGACGTTATCGTATTTTACGTCTGGCGACAGCGCGAGCGCGTCGCAGCCGTGCGCCTTGTACGAATAATTCATGCTGTCGTCGAAATCGTAAAACGACGACTCCGACCGTCCGTATATTTTGCGCCCGTCGAGAACGTCGGAGTCGACGCGCTGTAAAAACGACGATGCGGCGAGCGATTCATATCTTGCGGTACCTGCCTTGACGGGCAGAAATATAGACGGCATAAAATATTCGAACGCACTGCCGCTCCACGACAGCATCGTTTCGGTGCCATCCGAGTCGCTCCATATCCTGCCGAGCGAGGCAAGATGTTCTGACGGCACCTGACCTGACGCGACCGCGTAAAAGCTCGTCGTGAGCATCTCGCTTGCGTAAAGATCGTATACGTTAGGGTCATGGTCGTCAAGCGTACAGTTATAGCCGATATAGAAAAGATTGCGCTTCTTATTGTACAGCGCGCCGAAATCAGCACCCGAGATCAGCTCGTTTGCCGCAGATATTATGTCTTCGAATCCTTCAAGCGGGCATAGAGCATTTTTTACTGTGATAAGGGAGACGACGAAGTTGCCGCTGTCGACTGTCGACACATACGCGGGATAGAGCACCGACATACTGTCGATATCATACCAGTTATACAAATGACCGTGCCACCGTTCAAGTGAACATACAGATGCCAGCGTCTCCGACAGCCGCTCGTGAAGCTCGCACTCGTCGATAAAACCGAGATCATACGCGTTTACCGCCGACAGAAGATAAAGTCCTATATTCGTCGGAGACGTTCGCGCCGCGACCTTTGGCGCGGGCATAACTGTCACGTTGTCGGGCGGCAGAAAGTGATACCGTTCCGTCACGTTGTCGGCAAAATAGCGCCACATGAGTTCCGCGTCTTTACGTATTCCGTCGGGATTTGTATTCCCTTTTGAAGGATACGCTTTTACTGAATTTTCCCTGTGCATCCACATCGGATACGCTATCCACAAAGCGCCGTATAACGGCAGAATAAAACGACCCGCTCCGCTTGAAATAAACGACGCAAGCATAGACACGATGCCGACGATGACGGAGCCGAGCATGTCGTGCGCATAGCGGCGCGCGCCGTCGCGGCGCTCCGAGTCGGCGGCGGCGGCCGTTTTCCACTCGAGAAGGCGTCGCTTCGTGAAGTTCATGCGATAAAACGCCCTGTAGACGGCGTCGGCTGCGAGTACGGCGTCGTCGGCTTCACCCGACACCATACGTCCCGCATCGAACATGGCGGACGCGTAATAATCCGGCGCGCCGGAAAAATATTTCCTGCGCGGCACGCGCCATGCGCCGACCGCAAGACGTATGATCTCAAACAAGTGATCCGATACGGAAAGCAGATAGACGGGTAGTCCGATAATACCGCCCGACAGTGACAACAGTATTGTCGGGACGCGAATGACCGACGTCAAAGCAGACAGCACGGGTTCGATTATGATCATACGCCCCGTCGTGCCTACGGGATTTTTATATTTTTCCCCCGACTCTGACGTTACACTGTGCCCCAAAAGACACCACGTCTGAACGTCGCCGCGTATCCAGCGGTGCTGACGTTTGCGTTCGGAAATGATATCGCCCGGAGGCGTGTCGTAAACGCGCAGATCGGACGCGTAACCGCATCGGAGTCTGACGCCCTCGACTGTATCGTGACTCAATATGCGCTCGCTCGGGAACGCGCCCTCTATCGCCGTCATATACGCCTCGACAGAGATAAGTCCCTTCCCGCAGAAGCTGCCAACACCGAACAGGTACGAATACACGTCGAACGACGCGCGCTCGTACTCGCTCCTACCGCCGTAGGCGTATTTTTTCGCCGTGTACATGCTTATCTTATCCGGTTCGGGAAATATCACATCTGCTCTCGGCGCGATGACTCCGAAGCCGTCCGTAACTATCGGGTAGCCGCCGCTTCGCGATATATATGGCTTATTGCACGGGTGAAGCGCCGTCGATATCAGCTTTATTATATCGTTATACAGTATACGTGTGTCTGCGTCGAGCGCGAGCACATATTTGTACCCAACCGGCTTTTTGCCGTAAATATGCAGACGCGAGTCGCCGCCATAGAGCAGTCTGAAAAGCTCCGCCTGCGCCCCGCGCTTGCGCTCTTTTCCCATGAATATCCGTTCGCTCTCACTGTATTCGCGGTCGCGCCACAAAAGGCATGCGCTGCCGCCGTTTTCGTTGATACTGTCTATATACCCCTCCGCCGTGCGTATTATGTCGGCGTCCGCATCTTTGACGGTTTCGTTCGCATCGGGCAGATCCGCCAGCACAGCGAAGCCGAGATTATTGTCTTTATACGCTTCGGCGTATGTCGTGAGCCTTTCGAATACATCGCCGTCTCTGCCCGAAAGCGATACTGTAAACGTGACGAGCGTCCTTCCCTCGTCGGGGATAGACGAAAGCGACAGACGCGGGAGTATGTCGGCTTCGCCGCGCGACGCATAATATGCTTCGAGTATGCGCTTCATCGCCGACCGTATCGGCAGAAACGCAAATATCGCCGCGAAAAAAGACACGGCGCTGCCTTTCATGTATGCGACAGCGGCGAGCAGTGCGCATATCGCGGCGGGAACAAGCGCGAGCGCGGGAAAATACAGCGCCGACGCGATATTGTGACGCGCGTACTTCTGAATATGCCACCCCACATGACGCGAACGCTCGGTCGACGATTCCTGCGCGTTTTTCAGTATGAGCTTGGCAGTCTCATACTCGCCCATATGGAAACGGCGGCTTATCTCTGAAAGCTTCTTTCTGTACATGCTCTTTGTCGCGCCGTCGCATTTGACGTACACGTCCGCGGGGTCGCGTATAAGGACCGATTCGGAGTATGAGACAGTTTCGTATATCTGCTCGAAATCGAACTCGCGTATACGGAACAAGAGCCTCACGGGTTCGGCTATATGCGACGCATCAGATGCTCGTATGCAGTCCGCTATCGCGTCGGCGCAGGCGAAGTTCATATATGAGCGGAGATATAAAAGCTCGTCAACAGTGAGATACTCGCCGCCGCGCTGACGTTCGTTTATATCCGAGATGATAGTCTTTTCCGATACCGCGCCGCCCGCTTTTTCTATCGCCTCGCGGCATACGGTCATTATGCGCGTCTCGCCGTGCGCGGCATACAGCGTCTTTACGGGTCGAAGCGCCGAGAGCGAGGACGTCAGCATCTTTATGATGCGCAGTCTGTTTTCAAAAAGCCATCTTACGTCGGCATCCGATTTGAAATTATCCCTCGACGCGCTGCGTATAAGTTTTATATTGTTCCTCTGTCTGCGCAAAAGCTTTCGGACAGCAGTCGATCTCATATATTGCAGTTACCTCTGTCAAACATATTATACAATATTATCCGCTGCTGTCTTTTATTTTATGCAGAAAAATGGTCATAAAAAGCGGACAGTATCTTCTTTGAAAGAAGCGCTGCCCGCTTTTTTATATTATAAATCAACATCAATTATTTTTTGCCCGCCGCATTCCACTTAAGATACGCGTTGATGAAGCCGTCGAGGTCGCCGTCCATAACGGCCTGTATATTTCCGTCCTCGTAGCCCGTGCGCGTGTCCTTTGCGAGCGTGTACGGCATAAACACATACGAGCGTATCTGCGCACCCCACTCAATGTTCGCCTTGACGCCCTGTATATCCTCGATGCGTTCGAGATGCTCGCGCTCCTTTATTTCGAGCAGCTTCGCCTTCAGCATTTTCAGCGCCGTTTCTCTGTTTTGAAGCTGGCTGCGCTCCGTCTGACAGCCGACGACGATGCCTGTCGGCTTGTGAACGATACGCACGGCGGATTCGGTCTTGTTTATATGCTGTCCGCCCGCGCCGCTCGACTTATGCGTCGTTATTTCAAGGTCGGCTTCGTTTATTTCAATAGAGCCGTCGTCGGTGAACTCGGGCATGACCTCGACCGACGCGAACGATGTATGACGGCGTCCCGACGCGTCGAACGGCGACACGCGGACGAGACGGTGAACGCCGTTCTCACTTTTGAGATACCCGTACGCATTGAGCCCTTCTATCATGATCGTTGCGCTCTTGAGTCCCGCCTCTTCTCCGTCGAGCCAGTCTATCAGCTTGACGTTATAGCCGTGGCGCTCGCCCCATCTCGTATACATGCGGTACAGCATCTGCGCCCAGTCCTGAGCCTCCGTGCCGCCCGCGCCCGGGTGGAACGACAGTATCGCGTTGTTCGCGTCGTATTCGCCCGACAAAAGCACCTCAATGCGCATTCTGTCCTCGTCTGCCTCGATAGCCGCCGCCTCTGACGTTATCTCATCTATCATGGATTCGTCGTTTTCCTCAATAGCCATTTCCGCCATCATGATGGCGTCCTCGAGGCGCTGGCAAAGATGCTCGTATTCCTCGACTCTGTCCTTGAGCTGCTTTGATTCCTTCAGTATTTTACTCGAATTCTGCTGATCCGACCAAAAATCGTCCGCCAACGTCAGCTTGTCGAGCTCCTCGATACGTGCCTTTAATTCGTCGATGCGCAGCGCGGAGCCGAGATCGGACACAGGCTCTCTCATACCTATCAGTTTGTATTTCGCTTCTTCAAGTGCAATTATCAAAACATTTTCCTCCGTGGGATATTCCCGTTGCACGTCTATTCTACCATAACGGCGGTCATTTGTAAAGGAGTTGCGCGCACGGTACGTATTATTTTATTTCGCATTTATCGAACGTCCGACGAATCATTCATACCGCGCCGCAAGCCTTGCCGGAGGCAGACGCAGTATCGACAAAAGCGGCAGCACCGACATGACGAGATAGCAGACGACGATGCCGAGTCCCGCGATCGCCGCCGCGTACCACGGCAGAATGAGCGGTATCGCTATGCCCGACCATCTTTGAAGCGCCGCGATCACGACCCATGTGAGCGCAGTCGTCGGTACGACGGCTGTAAGCGCCGACACCGTCCCTTCGATAATGAATATGGTGCAGAGCTTGCGTCCCGGTATTCCGAGCAGTCTGTAAACGGAAACGAGTCCGAGCCTTTCCCTCGCCTGCGTCCTGCAAAGAAGGTACAGCATCACGACACATATCACAAGCACGCTCGCCGTTACAATGCTGCGCGCGTCAAGGCGGACGCTCGCGGCGCTTTCAAATTCGAGCCGCTGCTGCTCGTAATTGTCGCTGACGGACGGAATGATCGCTTTGTCGTCATACGACTTTATGAAGTCCTCTACCACGGGAAGCACTTCGTTTTTGTCGGCGCAGTATATCTGATAGCTGCTGCTCAGAAGCGACAGTATCCTTTCGTTTATCGCCTCGTCCGACAAAACGACCGCATACCGTTCATCGAGCTCGACCGTTCCCATAACGGTATAATTGCCCATGCCGCCCGGTCTGTATATCTCGCCCGTGCGTTCGGACCATATGCTCCCGACTGCGGCCGTATTCAGTATGCACTCGTCCGCCCCGAGCGTCACGTCGTCGTACTTTCCCGGGAATAGAGCTTTGAACTCGTCGAGCGAGATAACATCTGCGCTCATGTTCGTCATGGCGAGCATCGCGCTTTTGGAAATATACGCGGTGCGCGAGCCGCCGTCGCATATCCCGCAGATCATCAGACTGTAACCGCGCTTCGTCACCTCAAGCTCCGTGTCGACGAAATAGCTGATGTCGCTTATGCTGTTGAGCACGAGGCTGTCCCCTTCCATCATCGCTTCGAGCACAAGACGGTCGACGACGATCTCGTAATTTTTCTCCGGCATGCGCCCGAATATTAGCGTGGACGGGTCGAGACGGTCGACGGGCGCGTATGCCATAGCAGTCGGAAATTCGACCGACAGCTCGCCTATCTGATAAAACGTCGTCACCTTGTATACGCTCCGCGCCGTGATTGGCGGTATAAGATCGCAGACGAATCCCTCGCCGCGCAGCTTTTCGTCAAGCGCGGACGCGAAATCGTACCTGTTCAATTCAAGATCGCTTGTGACACCCTGTCCCTGCGCGGTGTTGACCGTCAGCATATGCGGGTCAGACGTCAAAAAGTCGTTCGGGTCGATGAAGGACAGATTGATAAGGTCGCCGACGACTAAGAGCGCGAGTGCGGTCAATAGCGCAAGGAATATCCACGTACCCGCACGGCGCATTTTCCCGCCGTGCCGCAGATGCATCGCCTCGCCCGCCATCATCGGCAGCGAGGCGATGCATCTG
>CANQMJ010000046.1 GCA_947624945.1 uncultured Clostridia bacterium
CGTCGGAATACTCGGCGAGATAACGGTGACAAAAAATTCCCTCACCGGCGAGATCACCCTATCCGACGCCGGAGCCGACTGCGGAAGTAAAACAGGACGATACACCTGCGCCGAATGAAACCGACGAAACCGCGAACGTACAGACGCGCCGTCCGCTTCCCTACTTCGGTGAGCTCATATCGCGCGCGGTCGAGAAGAACCCGTTCATCGAGGGCTTCCGTCGCTTCATCAACGGCTACGCAGTTGTGGACGGCTTTGAGATCGAGTGCGACAATCCGTTCACCGAGAAGATATGCACCGACAACAAGACGATGCTGACGGAGCTTTTGTCCGTTTACGAACACCGCATAATAAGCGAGAACGAAGTGACGATAACGGGAAAGTCGGGCGGCGGTCCGCGCGAGCCCGTAAGTCTTGACTCGCTGTGATAACAATAACGAAAGGATAAGGATATGAAAGCAAGGATACCCAACGCGGGCGGCGGCGCCGCCAACATGAACCAGATGATTCGCCAGGCGCAGAAGATGCAGGAGCAGATGGAGGAAAAACAGGCCGAGCTCGACGCACGCGAATACGAGATATCGGCGGGCGGCGGCATGGTAAAGCTGAAAATAAACGGTCAAAAGACCGTGACCGAACTCGTCATCTCGCCCGAGATAATCGACCCCGACGATCCCGAGACGCTCTCCGACATACTGACGGCGGCAGTCAATCAGGCGATAAAGCAGGTCGAGGAGACGAACGCCGCTGAGATGCAGAAGATCACGGGCAGCATTTCCCTGCCCGGCATGTTCTAAACCGAAATGTCGCTTTACATAGAGCCGATTGAACGGCTGTCGGAGCAGTTTCGGCGGCTGCCCGGCGTCGGCAAAAAATCTGCGGTGCGAATGGCGTTTGCCGTACTCGAACTGTCCTCCGACGATGCGAAAGCGTTCGCGGACGCGATAATCGACGCGAAATCGAGCGTACATATGTGCTCCGTCTGCGGCAACATGACCGACGGCGATGTGTGCGCGATATGCGCCGACGAAGAACGCGACCGCTCCGTCATATGCGTCGTCGAGGATTCGCGCGACGTCGTCGCACTCGAGCGCGTGCGCGAATATAACGGGCTTTACCATGTGCTCGGCGGCGTCATCTCCCCTATGGCGGGCAAATCGCCGTCGGACCTGACGATCGACATGCTTCTTCGACGCGTTGCTGACGGCACGGTGCGCGAGGTCATAATCGCGACAAATCCGAACGTCGAGGGCGAAACGACGGCGATGTATATTTCAAAGCTGATAACTCCGCTCGGCGTAAAGACATCGCGTCTCGCATACGGCATTCCCGTCGGCGGCGACCTCGAATACGCCGACGAGGTCACTCTCAACCGCGCGCTCGAGGGGCGGCGGGAGATATGATAAAACACGTAAAAAGCATGAAACCGCAAACGCGGTTTCATGCTTTTTTCGCTTTTGGCTGCGCCGACCGATGTTTTACTCCGTCTGCGGTATCGGTATCTCGACGCTTCCGATAACGATGTATGCAACGTCGTCAACGTCGACAGGTGCGACGAAATTGTATATTTTATTCTGATTGGATTTTACCTCTCCGTCGATATTTTCGGACTGCGCGCCGAACGAGCTGCACGGTACCTTACTGCCGTTTTTAAGCACCGCATACACGAAATCAGGAACACCGGTTCCCAACGCATTTTTTCCAGACATTTTGACCCCGAAATTTGAAAGAACGATATCGTGATATTCGCCGAGATCCCCAAGTTCTATTATATCGGGCGATACGCTGCGGTCGAGCGTGAATTTGAAATTCCATGTTCCTTCTTTCACGGTATTCGACCTTTTCATAAGGTCTTTCAGCGATATATAGATGTCGATAGTATCCTTTTCCTCTATACCGGGCTCGTCCTTAAGAGAATACTGACACCTGACAAGCATATTATAAGCCCCCTCTCCGTCAGGACTTGCCTGAGGCCATGAAGATGATATTATATCATATGCGCTGTCGTCGTCGAAAACATTGATATAATGTTTATCAAAATTATAATAATCGATCGGGTCCGATGCGTCGTTCTCGATACCCTCGATACGGAACAGCAGATAGAACACATCTTCGCCGACCTCCGCCGAATCGACTGTTACCGTTACATTGTCTATCGTTTGGCAAAGTCCGATAGTCTGGCTGTATACTCCGACCGTATCGGTATGCTCCGCGCTCATTTTCTCACCGACCGCGTTTTCCCATCTTTCGGAGAAAACGCTTTTTATATCGGCTCCCGCCGAACCCGACGTATTGACTCCGTTGTTATGACCCGTCGCGGCGATCGTCTCCGCATGTTTCGCACTCATTTTCCCGCCGACAGCTTTTTCCCATCCTTCTGAGAAAATGTTTTTTATATCGTCTCCCCACGAACTTGCCGTAACGCCTACGCCCAAAAGCAGGACGGATAAAACGGCCGCCGTGATCACTACCGCGAGTCTTAGCCGCGAACGTCGTCTCGGCACAACCGCAGTCGAGATTTCGTTATCGACGCATTTATGCGCATTATCCGGCACCGCGTCCGCGATATATTCGGGGTCGATACGCCCCATGGCATTTATCAGATCTTTGCTTTTCATCGTTCAAATCCCTCTTTCTTCAAAAATTGTTTCAGTTTTTTCCGTGTACGAAGCAAGTGCATCGTCACATTGCTTTCCTTCATTCCGAAATCAGCCGCTATCTCCGAAACGGAGCTCATATAGAAATACCGTCTGACGAAGATATTGCGCGTCCGCGTCGGCAGCGCAGAAATGAACCTGTTCAGTGCATCCGAGAGCGCGACGCTTTCGCCTATATCCGTGCCGTCGGATGTGTCGGCGACACACATTTCAAGCTCGTCAAGTACGAGCGGGAGCTGACCGCCGCGCTTTTGCGTGCTGCGTTTCTCATACGCGTTCAGCGCGAGCTGTCTGCATATCATGCCGACGTATGACTTGAGAAAATCCGGACGCTGCGGCGGTATCGTATTCCACGTTTTCAAGTATGTATCGTTCACTACTTCTTCCGCGTCACACTCGTCACCGAGTATCTGATACGCGATATAGCGGCAGTAACGGCCGTATTTCTTTTCCGTTTCGGCAACGGCATCCTCGGAGCGCTCCAAGTATAAGTCCACTATTTCCTTGTCTTCCATTCCTCACACTCCTTTCACGCTTATTTGAAAGCCTTTCACTAACATAAACAGGAATAAATACGTTCACACCACTCGTCAAGCAAAAAAATTTTTATTGTACGCAAACGCGGCCCGACAGTCAGCCGAACCGCGTTAGATTATAATATTTACAGTGTCATCGCAAAGCCGTTCAGTCCTCCGGTCGCGGACCGTTCGGCAGCGGCTTGCCGTTTTCGTCTCTGTTTATGGGAGACGCTTTGAGATAAAACCTTATGCATCTGCACGGGCACGGTATGTCAAGCTCATACTTTTCCTTATTGCCCCTGTATGTAAAGTCGCCGCCGCATCGAATGACCTCGCACCACGTAAAAAGCTCCGTCATCACCCGCGGACACATTCCCGCGGGACATTCGTATGAGAATACGAATTTATCGCCCTTTTCGAGGCCGAGCCTGCAGTGACCCGCCTTGCCGTCAATAACGGTCAATTCAAACTGCCAGTCCTCGGTCACCCATCTTTTCATCGTTTTGACCTCCCGATAATATCAAAGTATAAGCTCCATGCACGTCTTGAGCGGCTTCATGCCGCGATGCCTGTAAAACCGTTCCGCATCGTCGTTGCCCGTCCACACGTTGAGCGTCACGTTGTAACATCCGATATCGCGCGCATATCCGACGGCATAATCGAACAGCGACTTCCCTATACCGCCCTCTCGGGACCGTTCGTCGACGCACAAGTCGTCGATATAAAGCGTTTTACAGTCGCAGCGCACATTGTCGCCGCGCACGTCCTCGATCTCGCAGAAAATATAGCCGCACACGATACCGCAGTCATCCGCGACGAATACGGGACGCATGTCGTCGGCGATTATCGCCGAGAGCTCATCGTCCGTATACTTCCGCGCTCCACCGCGGAACAAATCGGGGCGCAGCTTGTGATGCACGTCCGCGACCTGATACAGTATCTCCGCTATGCGGTCGATATCGCGCGTCTCCGCGCGCCTGACAGTCACAGCTTCGCCTCCGCGTCTGCGGCGATAAGGCGGCGCAACGCCCCGATCGCGATCCTTATCGCGCCGTCGCTGTCGTGGCAGTCGGGATCGTCATAGCCCGCCGCCTTGCGCTCCTGATTCCATATGCACGTGAGCACCGTGCCTGCTCTTACGCCGAGCGATGATGCGACCGTGAATATCGCCGCCGACTCCATCTCGCTCGCGAGCACATGCAGCCTTTTCCACGCGTTCCACTTGTATAACAGCTCGTCCGCGACGGGCATACGCTCCGGCGAATGTTGACCGTAGAACGAGTCCTTGCACTGGACGACGCCGACGTGTCTTTTCATGCCGAGCGCGTCAGCGGCGTCGGCGAGCGCGCGCGTCACGTCGAAGTCTGCGACGGCGGGAAACTCGATAGGCGCATATTCGCGGCTCGTGCCCTCTGCACGCACGGCGCCTGACGCGATAACGACGTCGCCCGCTGTGACGTTCAACTCAATGCCGCCGCATGTGCCGACGCGTATGAACGTATGCGCGCCGAGCATCACCGATTCCTCCATCGCGATAGACGCGCTCGCGCCGCCTATTCCCGTAGACATGACCGACACGGCAGCGCCGTCGAGCGTGCCCGTATACGTGTTGAATTCGCGGTTATAGGCGATGTGGCGTGCGCCGTCGAGATATTGCGCTATTTGCGCGCACCGTCCCGGGTCGCCGGGGATTATGACGTACCCGCCAACGTCTCCCTCTCCGCACGCGATATGATACTGCTTACTTTTTATTTCCACTTTGCTCACCTCACTTCTGTTTTATTTTATCATACGCGCCCCGCGCGCGCAAGTCAGGGTAAAGTAAAATTATATAATATGCGGGGGAAACTTTTGAAAAAGTTTCCCCCGCGCCCCATCAATCTTTTCGTGACCTCAAATTTGACTGGGTCGTTTGTATGTGCGATGATTTATTGGAAATACGCGGCGCTCGATGCTCGGCTTCGCCTCCGCATACGTATATTTTTCGTCCTCTGTTAATATCGACACACATAGGCGTAAAAAGGTTTGCGGATTTTGACTTTGTTCAAAAAAGAAAGCACCGATAAACTCGATGCTTTCAATCAATCATTTAATTTTGCTCAGTCGGCGTCGGAGAACTTCTTGTTGCACGCTGGGCAGATCATGTCCTCAGGTTCAGTGCCTTCCTCGAAGCATACTGTCTCGCCGCAGTGCGGGCACTCGATCTCGTAGTAATCGTCATCGCAGCCCTCGCAATCGTCGCAATCACAGTCGTCGCACTCGTTCCAGTCGTCGTCATCGTCGTCGCAGCAGTCGCAGTCGTCATCGTCGCAGTCAAAGACGTACGATTCGACGTCGCCGAGATCGTGGTCGAGCTCC
The DNA here is from genome assembly GCA_947624945.1 of uncultured Clostridia bacterium. Classification (GTDB taxonomy): domain Bacteria; phylum Bacillota; class Clostridia; order Oscillospirales; family CAG-272; genus DTU064. The sequence continues at coordinate 5,534 of CANQMJ010000046.1, forward strand.
TCAACGTATTCGTTGAGCTCGCCGATATCGTTCTGCGCCGTTTCAATCTCGTCCGCCATGTCGGTCACGAGCGAGATAAGCTCGGATATGAGGCGGGACTCGGGCTTTGATTCGTCAAGCGAAAGCCCCTCTGCAAGTCCCTTGATGTATGCGCATTTTTCCTTAACAGTCATTTTATACCTCGCAATTATTTCGCGCGCTCGATATATTCGCCCGTTCTCGTGTCGATGCGTAGAACGTCGCCCGTGTTGATGAAGAGCGGCACGTTTATGACCGCGCCCGTCTCGAGTGTGCAGGGCTTCTTCGCGCTCGTCGCCGTATCGCCTCTTACGCCGGGTTCGGTGTCGGTGACCTCCAGCGTGACGAACATCGGAGGCTCGACGGCGAACACCTTGCCGTTATAGGAAAGGAGCTTGCACTTGTCGTTTTCCTTTACGAACTTGAACGAATCGGGGAGAAGAGACGCGCCTATAGGCTCCTGCTCGTATGTCTCGGTGTCCATGAAATAGTAGAGATCGCCGTCGTTGTAGAGATACTCCATCTCCTTGCGGTCGATGCGCGCGTCCTGGAATTTATCCGTCGGGCTGAATGTGCGTTCGATAACGGCTCCCGTCATAACGTTGCGGAGCTTGGTGCGGACAAACGCCGCGCCCTTGCCGGGCTTTACGTGCTGGAATTCGATGACCTGTAAAACGACTCCGTTGTCGTCAAATGTCACACCGTTTCTGAAATCGCCTGCTGTTACCATGTTATTATTATCCTTTCGATATGTCTGACTGAGTAATTATAATACGAAATCAACTCTTTGTCAATCGTTTTTCACGTTTTATCGGAAAATACGGGAATTTTATGTGCGATAACGCACCGTGCCGCCGCATATGAGTCCGATAAAAGGTTTATATATCGAGCTCGATGAGCTCCTTCGGGCAGTTCGTGAGGACCTTTGCGCCCCCCTCGGTGATGAGCATCATGTCCTCGATACGGCAGCCGTACTTGCCTTCTATGTAGATGCCCGGCTCGACCGTCACGATCTGACCCGCTTTCAGCGTCATATCGCCCGCGTGAGCGTGCAGACCGGGCGCCTCGTGTATCTCGAGCCCTACGCCGTGACCGAGACTGTGACCGAAGCAGCCGTGATACCCCGCATTCTCGATTATGTCACGCGCAGTCTTATCAGCGTCGGCGTTTTTGAATCCCTCCGTGATAACGGCTTCGGCTGCGAGCTGCGCCTCGAGCACAGTGTTATAAAGACGCTTCATTTCGTCGTCAGCCTTTCCGACGACGACAGTGCGCGTCATGTCGGAGTGGTAGCCGTCGACGAGCGCGCCGAAGTCGAACGTGAAGAATCCGTTCTCGATCGGCTGACGGCGCGGCACACCGTGCGGCATAGCCGACGCGGAGCCGGATACGGCGATAGTCTCAAAGCTCTTGTCTTCCGCACCGAGTTTGCGCATCTTATATTCGAGCTCGAGCGCGATGTCGGTCTCGTACATACCGCGCTTTATCTCTGGCAAAAGCTCCGCGAACGCCTGCTCCGCGATCCTCTGCGCAGCGATTATTTTTTCGACCTCACCCGGCTCCTTATACATGCGGAGATCCTCTACAAATCCGCCGACGCCGATGAGCTCGACGCCGTCGAGACGCGACGAGAGCGACTTATATCCCGCATACGTCATCGAGCCTTCCTCGAACGCGAGAGTTTTAACGTGATTTTCGCGGCAAAGCTCGCGCAAAAAGTCGCCCGCTCTGCGGTCGGGCGTGATTATCTCGTAATCGCCCACTACCTTCGCTTTCGCGGCTTCGATATAGCGGAAATCCGTTATAACGTACGATTTTTCATGCGTGATGAGCACCGAACCGTCCGTAAAGGCGAAATCGGTCATATAGCGCTGGTTCACCTCGGAGGTGACGTAGAGCGCGTCATAGTTTGTTTTTGCGAGCTTTTCCTTCGCACGGTCAAGTCTTGACATTTTTTCCTGCTCCCTGTTTTGTATATTTATTCATAAACGGTCGTTCTATCGCGCGCTTTGCGCGGAAGAAGAGCGTCGTTTTGTCCTTTATCGGCGGAACGACTATTGCGCGTATGCCGAAGCGCTTCGCCGCCATCACGTCCGTCAAAAGCTGGTCGCCGAGCAGTACCGTCGACATCGGGTCGCTCCCCATCGCCTCGACCGCCATTCGTAAACCTCGACGCGACGGCTTGCCCGACTTGTAAAACGCCGGTACACCGAGCGGTTTTGCGAACCGCGTCACGCGCTCCGCCTCATTGTTCGACACGAACGACAGCTTCACGCCTATATCGTCGAGTGAGCGGTACCACGCTGTGACAGCCTCGGTCGGCTCCGGGTCATCGTATGTTACAAGAGTGTTGTCTATGTCGCATATGAGCGCCTTTATATCGTACTTGCGGCAGAACTCGGGCGTGACGTCTTTGAACGTGTCAAGTATATAGTCCGGCTTCAGATATCTGTCAAACACGCTCATGACCGCCGCCCCCGCATCCGTTTTGTTTACAGCCTATTGTATCACGCCGACACCGATTTTGCAAGTACGCGGTTCAATTATACTGATTTTATTATTTTCGACAGCGTCGCACGGAAGCGAATATCGAAAAACGAGCAGGCGCTGACAGGCAGCGGCTCGTCGTAGTCGTGTATAAGCCTTCCACAAGTGTCATTAGTTTGTTTTGCTGTAATTGTTCTCATTGACATGATAGGGGTTCGGGGGAAGTAACTTTTTCAAAAGTTACTTCCCCCGAAAAAATTATAATAATGATCACTGACTCATGCGGGACATTTGGCGCTGAGCCATGACAAGACCGTAGTATATGCCGCGGCGGCGCATGAGCTCGTCGTGCGTGCCAACCTCGGCGACGGTGCCCTTGTCAAGCACTATCAGCTTCGTTGCGTTGCGCAGCGTCGACAGACGATGCGCGATGGCGAGAGTCGTGCGGTTCTGCGACAGTATCTGAAGCGCGTCCTGTATCTGCTTCTCAGTCTCGGTGTCGAGCGACGCCGTCGCTTCGTCGAGAATCAGGATGCGCGGATCGTGCAGAAGCGCGCGCGCTATCGCTATGCGCTGACGTTCGCCGCCCGAAAGCGTGTGTCCGCGTTCGCCGACGTGGGTGTTGTACGCGTCGGGCATCTTCATGATGAACGAGTGCGCGCCCGCGAGCTTCGCCGCGGCGAGCACCTCGTCGCGCGTCGCCGACGGCTTCGCGTAAGCGATATTGTCGTATATCGTGCCGGAGAACAGGAACGTCTCCTGCAAAACGACGCCTATCTGCGAACGCAGCGACGACTGCGATATGTCGCGTATGTCGACGCCGTCGATGCGGATCGTGCCGTCGTCTACGTCGTAAAGACGCATAACGAGGTTGATGAGCGTCGACTTGCCGACGCCGGAGCGCCCGACAATGCCGACAAAGTCGCCGGGCTCGACCGTCAGATTGATGTTGTGCAGCACGTTGTTGCCGCTGTCGTAGCCGAACGAAACGTCCTCGAACTCGATGTGACCCTTGATGTCGAGCTCCGTCGCGTCTTCTTTGTCGCTGACGTCGACGTCCTCGTCGATGATGTCGAATATTTTTACGACGCTCGTCATCGTGCGCTCGTAGCGGCGCGGGAAGTTGGACAGCCAGCGCAGAGGCCCGTATATTATCGTGACGTAAGAGGTGAACTCCTGCATCTGACCGAGAGTCATCGTTCCGCCTATTATCTTGTCGCCGACATAGTAAAGTAGGAAGAACTCGCCGAGTCCCATAAGGAAGCTCATAAGCGGCGAGAACTTTGCGAAGAACGTCTCTGCCGTTATCTGCGCCTCGCACTCGTGACGCGTCGCGTCATCATAGCGCTCCATCTCGCGGTGCTCCATGCCGAACGACTTCACGACGCGTATGCCGCTGAATATATCGTGCAGTATCGTATTCGAGCGTGAATTCATGACCCACTGACGGTGGAACATGCGGCGCATCTTCTGATGGAATATCCTGTTCGCCATCACGACTATCGGCGCGGGGACGAGTATCACGAGCGCGAGCTTCCAGTCGTAGAAGAACAGTATGCCCGCGACGGCGACGAATATGAGCACCTGCTCAAAGAAACCGCCGATGTCGTTTTTGATGAAGTTCTGAAGCTGGTTCGTGTCGTCGGTGACGCGGTTCATCAGCTCGCCGGCAGTACGCTTCGATATCTTCGATACGGAAAGCTGCTGTATCTTGTCGAACACCATTGAACGCAGCGCCACCGTCATGCGCGTGCCCGCCTCGATAAGCGTCAGTCCGCGCACGATGCCGATAACGCGCTGGAGAATGTTGACGCCGAGTATGGACAGTACGACCGTGACGAAACCTATAATGAACGTCTGCGTGAACGACAGCTCGTACGCTCCGTCGACGCGTATGTAGTCGTCGACGAGAATTCGGTTGAGACGCGGCGGTATGAGCTGCACTATCGACGAAACGAAGTAGAGCGCGATTGAGAAGAATATGAACGCGCGGTATGGCTTTGCTATCTGCCATATGCGGCGAAGATAACCCGATTTCGCCGTGCAGTGCGGGCAGACGTGCGAGCCGGGCGGGTACTTGCGTCCGCATGTCGGACATTTTACGTCCGTGTCCTCCTCGTAGGCGTAGCTGTATGTGCCGCGTTCGAGTCTGCGCGTGAGCTGCCAGATTATAGCCGCTATCGTGTCCTTGTGCGACATCGACGCGCGGCAGAGCATTATGTGCTCGCCGTTATATACGCATTCCGCGAACACGCAGCCGACGCCGTTCGTGAATATATACTCCGTTATCCCCGACGCATCGTAGTCGGCGGTGAGGCGGTCGTCCTCATAAACGTAGACGCGTTCAGTCGTGACTGCGACGAATCCGTCGACGACACCGTATCCCTCGCGCGGTAGATCGAACGCGAACGCAACTATTACGTCGTCCGCGCTGACGTCCTTGTTTATACGGCAGAGACGGGATGTGAGCGCTGCTCTTTCACCCACGGACATTCACTCCTTTCACTGTAAATTCGGCGCGCATCGTCAGAGATAAAGCTCGATGCGCTTGAAGCTCTTGCGGTCGAGAGCCTCGGTGTTTTTGATCTCGTATCTGTTGGAGTCGCTGTCGTTGAGGAAAACGTGCTCGGGCGAAACCTTGAGGATGTTGCGGAACGTGTCGCGCATATTGAATGACAGCTTGCGTCCGTCTGATATGACCTCCCAGTATGAGTAACCGTAACGCTCCTTGACGGACAGTATCTTGTCTATCACCGGCGCATAATACTTGCGGTCTAGCTCCGCGCGAAGCATCGACGCTATATCGTCGGGGAACTCGTCTACGTCCGAGATTATGCCTATCTCCGCGCTGTCGCGGTCGAGAACGGATATATACTTGTACGGATGCTCATACGGGAATGAGCGGTGCAGATAAATGCGGTCGAAGTATTTTTCGCCGCCTGTCGCCTCGCCGTCAAGACCGACGCCCTCGGGGAGCTTAACGTTGAGAGACAGAAAATCGCCCTCGCGCTTGAATACGGCGTTTTCGTTTGTTATATACGTTATCGAAACGACGTCCGACAGCGCCGTTTTTTTGAGCTCTTCAGCCATGGTGTACCTCCTTTAACCCTCGATGCCTATGTTGCGCAGCGCGTCAAGCTGCAATTTGTACAGTCCGTAGTAGATGCCCTTCTTCTTTATAAGCTCCGCATGGGTGCCGAACTCGGGCATCTTGCCGTTTTCTATGACGATAAGATGGTCGGCGTCGCGCAGCGTCGACAGACGGTGAGCGATCATTATGGTCGTGCGTCCCTTTATGAGGCGTTCGAGCGCGGTCTGTATCTGACGCTCCGTCTGCGTGTCCATCGCCGCCGTCGCCTCGTCCATGATGAGTATGCGCGGATTGAGAAGTATCGCGCGCGCGATAGAGATGCGCTGACGCTCGCCGCCTGACAGATCCTTGTAGCCGAAGCCTATCATCGTGTCGTAGCCGTCGGGCAGCTTGATTATGAAATCGTGTGCACCGGCGAGCTTCGCGGCGGTCAGGATTTCAAGATCGGTCGCCTCGGGCTTTGCGTAACGGATATTTTCTTTGATCGTGCCCATGAACAGATACGTTTCCTGCGACACTATGGCGACGTTGCGCCGTATATCGGAGAACGGTATATCGCGCACGTTGACGCCGTCGATTAAAATCTCGCCGTCGACGGTGTCGTAAAGGCGTATGAGCAGATTGGCGAGCGTCGATTTGCCCGCGCCGGTGTGACCGACGATGCCGATTATCTTGCCCGGCTCTATGTCGAACGATATGTCGTCGATTATCTTGCGGTTCTTCTCATACGAGAATTCGACGTTTTTGAACTCGACGTGTCCCTTCGCCTCGCCGATGGAGGTCGGGTGGTCGCTTTCTACGACGTCGGGGATTGCGTCCATTATCTCGGACAGACGGTTCATCGAGTTTAAGCTGTCGGTCAGCGTGTAGACGACGTCGATGAAGAAACCCATCGGGCTGTACACCATGTTCATGTAGTTGGTGAACAGGATAAGGTCGCCGTATGTGAACGAGCCGTCGCCGGAGCGTATGACCATCCAGCCGCCGACGCCGAGAACGACGATGTTGCCGATGAAGAGTAAGAAGTTGACGACGGGAAATGCGGTCGTGTTGTAAACGGATGCCTTCTTGTCGGCTTCGGCGACGGTGCGGCTGCGCTTTTCAAAGCGCGCGCTCTCGGCTTCCTCCTTGGAGAATGCCTTAACGACGCGTATGCCCGTCAGAATGTCCGAAAGCAGCGAGTTGAGCGACCGCGACGCGGAGAATCGCTTCGCGTGGTACATATCCATGCGCGCGAACAGCTTCTTCATTAGAAACGCCATTATCGGTACGGTGATGAACGAAAGTATAGTCAGCTTCCAGTTGACGGTAATCATTATGACCATCACGGCGATTATCTGACAGATATTTACGAGAAAATACGGGACCGTGTTGCAGAAGAAATCGTAGATGTTGTTCGCGTCGCGGTTGACCTGCGTCATAAGACCGCCCGTCTGCCTGTTCGTGAAATAGCTGATGGACAGACGCTCTATCGACTTGAAGATCTCTTTTTTCATGTCGTACGTCACCTTCGCCGCGATGACGGAGGTGATGTAGCTGTTGAGCATCGTCACGAACATCGAGATAAGGCGCGTTGCGAAGATGATGCCTATGACGAGAAGTATCTCGCCGTAGAACTTGCCCGTTTTTGTGAGCACCTCGTCGTAGTAGAATTTACTCGACACATACGGCGACAAAACGCCGAGCGCGCTCGTCAAAACGAGCGTCAGAAGAATGAGGCAGAGATGTACTGTATAGCGCTTGAAGAAAACGGAAAAGCGCTTTAATATGTGGACCTTGTCCATGCAGTGCGGGCATATCTTGCGTTCCGGGTCTGCGTACCGTCTGCCGCACTTCGGGCAGAACAGCTCCTCCTTCTCATTGTCGTCCTCGTACGCGTGCGCGTCGGGGTGGCCGGACGGGTCGTTGCCAGCGAGCGCGACGTTAGAGAGACGTGCGAACTTATATAGCTCGCTCTTGTACGTGTTGGACGAGTTTGCAATAAGTACCGTATAGGGGAGCGAGTCGGCGGTCGCCTTCATCTTTGCGACGAGACGCGCCGACGATATCATCTCCTCGACGGAGAACGAGTCTATATCGGAGAGGGAATAGCTTTCGGTCAAAAGCAGCTCGAATTTACGCTCGATATGCGCCTTGCGGCTCGGCACAGGCAGTCTCGACCCCGTTTTGGGACGCGCGTTCAGCGTGCCCGTCATCGAGCCGGAGAGAACGACGATGTCGGTGTCGGTCAGAAATATGTATGTATCGCACGGCACGCAGTCGGCGGACAAGTCCGCAGCGGCGGCGATACGAACATTGTCATACGGAACGCCGCGGGCTTCAAACACCGCTTTCACACCTGCCGGGATGTCGAACAGTTCAGTCATAGCCACCTTTTATAAGTGTAGATTTACAAGCGAAGAAATTATAACAGCCGAGTCGATAAAAGTCAAGTAGATAACAAGTAAATTCGCAGTTCACAATTATCGTTTCCGTTCATATTTCGTTCATAAATTTCACAAAATCACGCACATAAAATTCGACTTAAATTTAGTAAAATTTTTATTGACAATCAAGAGATTTTATGATAAGATATCATCAACGCAAATAGAGAATATCAGATTGCGAATCAGCGCATATATCTCGCCGAAAGTATTGCATTTTTTACGGAAATGTGATATAATATTACTCGATTTTTAGTGAAGTTCCGCATGAAAAGCGCAGGCGCGGACGAGGACGAGCCGCGAGACTATCGTAAATCTTTTGACCCGGAGGGAGAGGGAATACTATGGATATCAGAACAGTCACGGAAATGTCGGAAAAGCTCATCGGCAACGTTGAAAAGGTCATATTCGGCAAACGCTCGGAGATCAAGCTCATAACTGTGGCGCTTCTGTCGTCGGGACACGTGCTGCTCGACGATATCCCCGGCACGGGCAAGACGACGCTTGCGAAAGCGCTCGCAAAGTCGATATCGGCGGACTTCAAACGCGTGCAGTTCACGCCCGACCTTCTGCCGTCCGATATTACGGGCATCAACTTCTTCTCGCAGAAGGAAAACGAATTCATATTCCGTGCGGGTCCTGTATTCTCAAATATACTCCTCGCGGACGAGATAAACAGAACGACTCCGCGCACACAGTCGGCGCTGCTCGAATGTATGGGCGAGTTTCAGGCGACAATAGACGGCGTGACGTATAAGCTGTCGCCGCCGTTCTTCGTAATCGCGACGCAGAACCCGATAGAATCGCAGGGCACATTCCCGCTGCCCGAGGCGCAGACGGACAGATTCCTCATGAAGCTGGCGCTCGGCTATCCCGACAAAAAGGCGGAGACGGCGGTCCTCGACGAATACGTGCAGACGTCGCCGCTCGACGCGCTCGAACCCGTATGCACGCGCGAGGACGTTGTCGCGGCGCAGACGGCGGTGAGAGGCGTGAAGGTGAGCGAGCTCGTCAAGCGCTACATCGTCGACATCGTCGACGCAACGCGTCAGTCCGACCGCGTGCGTCTCGGCGTCAGTCCGCGCGGCACGCTCGCGCTGATGAGAGCGTCGCAGTCGTGGGCGGCTGTCGAAGGGCGCGACTATGTGCTTCCCGACGATGTAAAAGCCGTCGCTGTGCCGGTATTATCGCACAGGATAATATCGCGCTCGCAGGGCACGATCCGCATATCGGAGTCGAACTCCAACATCATCGAATATATCCTCGAGGTCACGCCCGTTCCCGTCTCCGACTGAGCGGCGAAGTGTCTTTATTCTGACGGAAAGGAGCGCGCTGTATGATATTTCTTGCGCTTTTGGCTGCAATATTTTTCGTCTATATATTCCAGTATAAGGCGTTCGGCAAGCACACGTTCGACGATATCGAGTACGACGTCAAGGTGAGCGGCGAGGAAGTGTTCGAGGGAGAGGACATATTTGTCTATGAGGAGATATCGAACGGCAAGACGCTGCCCGTGCCGTACGCGAAGGTCGACACGACGCTGCCGAACGGACTTTACTTCCGCATAACGGAAAACGAACGCGGCAATGTCCGCGACAGTCTGCGCTCGCACGTGCAGAGCGTATTTGTGCTGCGCAGCCGCGAAAAAGTGCGCAGACGCTGGCGCGTCACATGCAAAACGCGCGGCGTTTATACGGTGGGCGGCGCGGTCGTGGTGGCGAACGACCTGTTCGGCATGAACCCGATATCGAAGGGATTCGAATGTACGCCGAACAAGGACAACACGATAGTCGTGCTGCCGCGCCCCGTCAATATAGCGGAGCATTTCACCTCGTCGCAGTACAACACCGGCGACTTTGTGACGAATTCGGGACTTCTGACCGACCCCTTGCGCATCGCGGGCGCTCGCGACTACACGACGTTTGACTCGATGAACAAGATAAACTGGAAACAGACGGCGGTACACGGCAAGCTGATGGTCAACTGCGAGGAATACACGCGTCCGCATCGCTTCAACATACTGCTCAACATGAACTCGCGCGACATCGAAAAGGACGCGTCGCGTCCGGGCAGTCCCGACGACATTGAAAGGTGCGTCACGGTGTGCGCGTCTATCCTCGACCGTGTGTCGAGCGAAAACGTGCCCGTGCGCATCATAGCGAATACGCCGCCGGAGACGATATCGGACGAGTTCCGCGCTTCAGACGAGGAAACGGGACGCGACATAATGATGACGCCGCCATATGAGGGCAAACGCGATATGATAACGGCGCTTCGCCTTTTGGCGGCGCTGAAGCTCGAAATATCGTGCCCTATCGAGCGTATGCTCGACTATGTGCTCGAGCACAAAGAGGGCTTTACCGAGTCTGGAAATCTCATCGTCGTGTCGTCGTACATCAGCGAACGAATGATAGTCTTCCATAATCAAATGGAGCATGAGGGCGTAAAGGTCATATTCTACGTGACGACGACGAACAGAAACGCCGCCATTATCCCGCAGAACGTCGAGGTCTACTACTATTACAACGCATAAAACGACACTATTCTACATTATGATATGAAGTGAGGGGAACGCATATGAAGCAGGGAGTGTTCAACAGAATATATAAGCTGCTCGCATGCATCGCGGTCAGTGCGATAATAATGCAGGCGGTGTATCTGTTCGTCGGCGCTGCGCTCTCCTCGTTAACCGTACTTTTATGGATACCGCTGCTCATACTCATGGCGGTCGGCTACTTTTTGCAGGACATATACGGTCGCATAACGGACCAGCGCCATCACGGACGAAAATATTACTTTGACGAATCGGGCTACGAGTCGCCCGATGAAGGCACATTCAAGCCGCTTAAGGCGGCGCTGCCTATGATATTCGCGGCGGCGCTCGCAGTCGCGGTATACTATATCATGTTTTTGCTTATGGGGCGCATCAACGCGCCGAACGGCGTGTTCCGCGACGATCCGAACTCGCTCTACCCGCTTATATTCGCACTGTCTATTTTTCGGGATACCTCTCGTCATA
>CANQMJ010000047.1 GCA_947624945.1 uncultured Clostridia bacterium
CCGCAGGCGACGTCGGCTACATCACAGCGAGCATCAAAAACGTCTCCGACACGAAAATAGGCGACACCGTCACCCGCGCAGACAGACCCGCCTCCGAGCCGCTGCCCGGCTTCAAGGAGGCGCTGCCGATGGTATTCGCCGGTATATACCCCGCCGACGGCGCGCGATACAACGACCTGCGCGACGCGCTTGAAAAGCTGCGTCTGAACGACGCCGCGCTCTCGTTCGTGCCCGAGACGTCGGTCGCGCTCGGCTTCGGCTTCCGCTGCGGATTTCTCGGACTCCTTCACATGGAGGTCATCGAGGAGCGCCTCGAACGCGAATTCAACCTTGACCTCATCACGACGGCGCCGAGCGTCATATACGAGGTCGACGTCCGCGGAGGCGAACGCGTGAGAGTCGACAATCCGTCTAATTATCCGCCGCCCGAGATTATCGAACGCGCGTACGAACCTGTCGTGAAGGCGAGCATCATCACGCCCACCGACTACATCGGCGGCATAATGGAGCTCTGCACCGACAGGCGCGGCACGTTCCACGAAATGAAATATATCGACACATCGCGCGTCGAGCTTCACTATACGCTGCCGCTCAACGAGATAATATACGACTTCTTCGACGCATTAAAAAGCCGCAGCCGCGGCTACGCGTCCCTCGACTACGAGCCCGACGGCTACGTCGAGAGCAAGCTCTGCAAGCTCGACTTCCTCTTAAACGGCGACATCGTCGACGCGCTCACCTTCATCGTTCACGAGGAAAAAGCGTACGCGCGCGCGCGCAAAATCGCGCAGAGGCTCAAGGACAACATCCCGCGTCAGCTTTTCGAGATCCCGATACAAGCCGCAGTCGGCTCGCGCATAATCGCGCGCGAGACAGTCAAAGCGCTGCGCAAGGACGTGCTTGCGAAGTGCTACGGCGGCGACATCACGCGCAAGAAGAAGCTGCTCGAAAAGCAGAAAGAGGGCAAAAAGAAAATGCGCAAGCTCGGCACCGTCGAGGTATCGCCGGAGGCGTTCATGGCGGTCCTGCGTCTCGACGACGACAACTGAGACTGTCGACCGCTCCGGTCTTTCGCATAACATATAACGAACACCCTAAAAAAGGAGGCGCCGATCCATGCAGCTAAACAGACGTCAGAGCAAACGGCTCGGCATCTACATCCACATACCGTTTTGCAGGCAGAAGTGCGCGTACTGCGACTTCTACTCATACCCCCCTCACGACGAACGCATCTACGAGTCCTACGTCGACGCCGTGATATCGCACATGAAAAGCTACAAATCCGTCGGCGCCGATTATTCCCCCGACACCGTCTACATCGGCGGCGGCACGCCGACGTGTCTGCCGTCCGACGAGGTGCTTCGCCTCATACGCGGCATACGCTCGTCGTTCCGCATACAGAAGGACGCGGAATTCTCGATGGAGTGCAATCCCGCGACCGTCGACTACGACACGCTGCGCCGATACCGCCGCGCCGGCGTGAACAGGCTTTCAATCGGCATGCAGTCATCGAACGAGGGCGAGCTTCGCGCGCTCGGACGCATACATACGCTTCGCGAGGTCCGCGACACAGTGCGCGCGGCAAGGGAGGCGAAGTTCACAAACATCAATCTCGATTTGATGTACGGCATCCCGTATCAAACGATGCAGTCGTGGGACGAGACGCTGCACCGAGCCGTCGCGCTCAAACCGGAGCACATATCGCTCTACAATCTCAAGCTCGAGGAAGGCACGCCGCTTTACAAAAACGCGTCGAATTACGTATTTCCCGACGACGAGACAGAGTTTGCCATGTACACGCGCGCGATATCGTATCTCGCCTCGTGCGGGTACAGGCAGTACGAGATAAGCAACTTTGCGCGTCCCGGATACGAGTGCCGCCACAATCTCAAATACTGGAAATGCGAGGAATACCTCGGCTTCGGTCCGTCCGCGCATTCATACTTCGCCGACGTCCGTTTCTCATTCAAAAAGAGCGTGTCGAACTACATCAAGTCGGTGCGCGGTGTGACGAACGACGAGATGACCGACGACTACGAGCAGATACCGCTCCGCGAGCGCGTCGGCGAATACATAATGCTCCGCATGCGTCTGTGCGAGGGCATCGACCCGCGCGAATTCTTCCGCACGTTCGGCAAGGACTTCGAATCGCTGTTCGGCTCAAAGCTTATGCGCTACGTCAAAGGCGGCTTCGTCGACGTCTCGAACGGCACGTACCGCTTCACGCCGTCCGGCATGTTCGTGTCGAACTACATCCTGTCCGACGTCCTCGACTTCGACGCCGACGGCAATTTTGTAATTTGATTTTTTATTATTATAATTTGGGCGGGGGAAGAAACTTTCTGAAGAAAGTTTCTTCCCCCGCACCCCTTGTTTCAAAGACTTTTTATTACTTTATTTCAAAAACGCAGTAATTGTTTATCGGCTGGTCGTAGTTGCCGTGGTCGCTGCGCGCATCGTCTATGATATACTCGTGCTGCGTATTCACCGCATATGCGACAACGCAGTTGAGGCCGTCCGCGTCGAGCGTATCGTTGTCGACCGTGACCGACGCTTTGCCGCCCTTGAGTTCAGTCTCAATCATCGTCTTGCCGTTTATCTGGAACGTCACATACTCCGCGCCCGGCGCCGTCACCTCCGCCGTAAACGTCGTCTTGCCGCCTGCGGTCGACGACGTCACCGATACGAGATTCGACGGATGGTAAACTCCGAGCGAGTCAATAAACGTATCCATCGACTTCATCTGTTTGTCGAGCCACGTCATGCGCGTATCGACGAACTCGGTCATTCTGTCGACCTCGGTGTCGAAGTTGACGCCCGGGATATTGTTCCAGAACGGTATGCGTCCGCCCCATCTCGCATCATTTGCGAGAGCCGCGCGGCGTATTTCTTTTGCATACTTCGGTATATTCCCGTTGTGACCGACGAGATCCTCTATCTCGTCGCCTCTCATCTCCTGCCACGACTCCCACACCTTCATTAAGAAGTACGGGTCGCGTATGAGCAGGCAGTTCCACTGCACCTCCTGATAATACTGCTCGACCATGAACGACTGGTCGCGGCAGTGCCATGACTCGGGACGCCACGTACCCGGATTCCACAGCACGTTGCCCCATGCCCAGTCGAAGTCCCACTGAGGCCCGATATAAGCCTTGCCGTCGACGTCCTTATAGACGAACATGCTGTTTTTCATGCTGTCCCAGTTCATCGCTATCTCGCAGAAGATGAAATTCTGAACGAGGTCGTCCATATCAAATAGATCGGAGTAATGCATGCCGTCGAACTCGTCGTCACGATAGTCGATCTCCGTGTACGTGCGGTTCGCCCACTTGTTCCACCATTCCTCGGCATAGTAGTGACTGTCGTCGTTGTCAAAGAAGAAATCGTCGCTGTGAACCGCATACTCGAACGCCTGAACGTATCTGCGCGCGTAGTCGTAAAGCGCCGTATTGTAGAACGACGAAAGCGACTTATCGTCGCCGGGCTCCGGCGTGTTGAAGTACAGCGGTTGCGCATACGCAGTCTGAACGTTCGCGAGGCTCCAGTCGCTCTGCGCGTAAAAGTCCATTTCAAGCAGGAATCCGCCCGTCTCGGGCGGCAGCGGGTCGAGTCCGAGGTCCGTAAACGTATACGACACGCCCTTGTACGTCACTTTGCCGTTTTTCATCCACGACCAATCAGTCAGCATCGAATCCTCGATAGTGTCAGCCGTCTTTTTCGCTTCCGCGTTCTTTATTTTGCCGTCACTGACGAGCTTGTCGGCGATCGCCGCCGCAGCGTCGCCCGCATACTCCTCCCAGTCGAACACGTCGACTCGCGTGCTGCCGACCCTGACATGCTCCGTCAGCTCGTAAACGCCGTAGTATTCGCCGTTATACATGAGCACCACGTTTTCGGAGTTGATGTGCGTGTCCATGCCTATCGCGCCTGAGAAGTCCATCAAAAGCTTATTCCGCATGAGCGTAAGGTCGACCGCGTTCGCGAGAAGACACCAGTGCTTGCTCGCGCCCTCGTCGTCGATGCCGAGCAGATTTGACTTTTTGTCGAGCTTGACCTTGAACGGCCGTTTCTCAAATCCCGCCGTCGAGTTGCCGCGCAGCCTTATCTCCGCCTTGCCGTCGTACAGCATATCCGCATACTCGCCCGACGCGCACAGCTTCATCTCCGTCTCCGTATACTCGCGTCCGACCGCTCTGTACCTTGTCTTGCTCGTCATGTATATTATCGGCAGACTCGAATAGTACATCTCTATATCTTTGCAGCCGTCGCAGCTCACGGTGACGAGGCTCTCCTCGTCCGCCTCGGTCAGCGTCAGAGACGGCGACGACGTCGTCTCGGTGCGCGTCTTGCCCGTCGCGTAATTTTCTATCGTCCACAAAAGCTCGACGCCGTCCGTGACGCCGCCGACCTCGACAGGCTTACCCGGTTCGATGTATTCCGTGATAAAGTAAATCTGCCCCGACTGCGCCGACTTTTGCAGTACATGAAGGAGCATTTTGCCCTCTCCCGCAGCCCACGTCGCCGTCACCACGACGTCCGCCGCGCCCGACTCTGGACGCGTCACCTTCGCCTTTCCGTTCTCGTCGATATTGATGATGCTCTCGTCTCCCGACGTCCACTCGACGGTCGCACCCGCCGCCTTCGTCGGAAGCGTGAAATCTTCCCTTATCTTATCCTTTGAATCGCCGTCCGCAAACGATACCTTCGCAAGATCGAGTATCGAAAACGACTTCGAATCGAGTACAGACTGCAAAATCGGGTACATGCCCGCCTGCACGTTCCATCCGGACGGCATCGTCAGCGTGCCGGAGCAAAGATCGCTTTCCGTGACCGCCTTACCCATGCCGTCGCGCACCTTGCCGCGTCCGCCTATGCAATAAATGTCGCTCATCGTGACAGCCGTGTTGTCGCCCGTAGCGATACCCTGCCCCGTCGCGCCCTCGGACTTGGCATGTCCCGTATAAAGTATCCCCGACAACTCGCCGAGACGCGAATCGCGTATGCGTCCGATGAGACCCGCGCCCGTGTCCCAGCCGCTGTTGTTCGAGCTCACATCGACGGCGCTGTACACATTCGTTATCTTTATCTGCTCATTCGTAACACGGCCGCTCCGCTGCGTCCTGCACTGTCCGATGAGACTTCCGCAGCCGAGATTCCCGCTGCCGCTGTATTCGACGCTTCCCGACAAAAGCGATATCGAATCTATCACGACGGAGCCGTTGACCTGACCCGCGAGCGCGCCGACGGCGCTGTCGGTGTTCGACGCGAGCATCACGTCGACGTTTGTGAACACTATGTTCTGTATTATCGCCGGCTCAGTTTTGCTGCCGCTGCCGACGGAGCCGAAAAGCCCCCAATACGACGTCGACGACGCTTCCGCGTCTATGTGAAGTCCGTTTATTTTATGCCCGCGTCCGTCAAACGTGCCGGAAAACACAAAATTGCCGCGGTACTCGCCGCTCCTGCCCTCGGCGCCGCCTATCGGCGTCCAGTTCTTGTCCGACAAGTCGAGGTCGATGACGAGCACATAGTCACCGTCGAGCGGATAAGCGCCGTCGCGTCCGATTTTTGCGAGCTCGTCGGCGGACCGTATCGCTATCCCGTCGACGGAATCGGCGTCCGCATCAACGACGGGAACGTATTCCTCGTATGCCGGAGCGCTCGTGACCGCCGTCGTATCGCCGACGTCACCCGTTCCCGCCGCATCCGGGGTATCGTCTTTATTGCACGAGTACATCGCCGCCGCGAGCGCGAGCGATGCCGTTATAGCGGCGGCAACCGATACCGCCGTTCTTTTTTTCATAAGCGTGACCTCATATTTATGCCGCAAAACGGCTTATATTCGTTAAAATTATACACTAAATACATTTCGTTTGCAATAGCTTTGCGCAAAATCGAATAAGCATAAAGATACGCACTGTTCTCCCTACTTGCACCATACCGAAGCCACACGAGCCCGCATCATCATGCCGCACAAAAACCGTCGGCAAAAAGTCTCCGTTTCGTCGTTTTTCCGATTGCTTTTTGTGTTTTTGTATGGTACGATTATCATGGATGACAGTGGGCATCCGACATAATTTATCTGAAATTTCAGGAGCACATCAACTATGGAAAGAAATATCATATCACTGCGCGACTGGCGTTTCCGCCTCGGTCACGTCGACGACGGCTGGTACCGCGGCGGCAGCGAGGAAGGCTGGGAGCACGTCCGCGTCCCGCACGACTGGTCGATAAAGCGCGGCTTTGCGCCCGAGAATTCGAGCGGCACCGGCTACGTCGTCGGGGGCGAGGGCTGGTACCGCACGCGCTTTACGTGCAAACCGCAGAACGGGCAGCACGTCCACATCACGTTCGAGGGCGTCTACAACAATTCGAAGGTGTGGTGCAACTCCAACTACCTCGGCAAGCGTCCGTTCGGTTACAGCACGTTCACCTACGACATCACCGAATTTCTCGCCGAGGACGGTGACAACGAGATCAGCGTTCAGGTCAATCACACCGAGACCGCCGACTCGCGCTGGTTCACGGGCTCCGGCATCGTGCGCCCCGTCTACGTCACCGTTACGGGCGAACCTTACATCAACGACTTCGGCATATACGTGACTACGCCCGAGGTCACGGAAAAATCGGCGACCGTCAGCGTCAGCGCCGACATCGTGGGCGCAGGCAGCGTAAAGCACACCGTATACGGTCCGGACGGCGCGGCAGTCGCCGAAATGTCATGCGCGTCGGGTACGCTCGAAATATCGTCGCCCGCACTGTGGAGCGACGATTCTCCGTCTCTCTACACGCTGCACACCGAGGTGTACGGCGCAGACGGCACGCTCACGGATAACGTCGACACACGTTTCGGCATACGCTCGCTCACATTCGATCCCGACCACGGCTTCTTTGTCAACGGCGTATCGAAAAAGCTGCGCGGCGTCTGCCTGCATCATGACGCGGGCACGCTCGGCGCGGCCGTACCGAAAGAGGTATGGCGGCGCCGCCTTTCCAAGCTCAAGGAATGCGGCTGCAACGCCGTGCGCACATCTCACAACCCGCCCGACCCCGCGCTGCTCGATCTCTGCGACGAGATGGGATTCTTCGTCATGGACGAGGCGTTCGACGAATGGGAAGCGCCGAAAAACAAGTGGTGGCACGGTCACAACGTCCGCCCACCGAAGCTCAACGGCTACTACGAGGACTTCGTCGAGTGGGGCGAGTGCGACCTCAAAACGATGATACTCCGCGACCGCAACCACCCGTCTATCATAATGTGGTCGGTCGGCAACGAAGTCGACTACCCCAACGACCCCTATGTCTACGACGGATTTGAGATGATGACGGGCAACAACGACGAGGGCAAGACCGAGGATGAACGCAAGTACGACCCGAATCGTCCGCAGGCGAAACGGCTCGCCGAGATCGCGAAACGTCTCGTCGGCTGGGTCAAGGACGTCGACACGACGCGTCCCGCGACCGCCGCACTCGCATACCCGGAGATGTCGGTACGCATCGGCTACATGCAGGCGCTCGACGTCGCGGGCTACAACTACAAGGAGCAGTTCTACGCCGACCATCACCGCGAGTTCCCGAACGCGTTCATATACGGCAGCGAGAACGGGCACGGACCGCGCGAATGGGAATACGTGCGCGACAACGATTACATATGCGGTCAGTTCCTCTGGACGGGCGTCGACTATCTCGGCGAGGCGCAGGGATGGCCTATCCGCTGCTTCGGCGCGGGACTACTTGACCTTGCGGGATTTGAAACGGACCGTTACCGTCAGCGCCGCGCGATGTGGCGTCCCGACGTGCTGCAGGGGTATCTGCACACCTCGAAGGAGGAGCGCAGAGGACGCAGAGGCGAGTCATTCCCGCCGTCCGCGATGCTGTTCACGAACGGCAAGTCGGCGGAGCTGTTCGCTGACGGCGTATCGCTCGGCGTACTCGTGCCCGAGCACTACACGTGCCGCTGGGACATCTCGGACTGCAAGCTGAACGCAAAGTACAAAGCCGTTGTGACTGGCAAGGACGGCGAAACTGTCGAGGTCACGGAGCCGAAGAGCGGCGCGCCCGTATCGCTCGGCGTGAACGTATGGGACGCGGTCGAGGCTGACGGCGCATACACCGTCGCCGACAGTGTGGCGCAGATCGAGCTCGCGCTGCTCGACGAAAACGGCGCTGTCGCCGAGGCAGGTTTTGAGTCGCGCATGGACGTAAAGGTCGCCGTCGACGGCGGCGAGCTGCTCGGCATCGAGAACGGCGACATCGCAGACACGACGAGCTACGGCGAGTCGCACCGCCGCTTCCACCGCGGACGCATGATAATCTACGTGCGCGGCGAGCACGGCACCGACGCATCCGTCACGCTCCGCTCCCGCGGCGAAGAGAAATTGATCAGGATTTTATTTAAATAATTTTTTCGGGGGAAGAACTTTTTATAAAAAGTTCTTCCCCCGCACCCCTTGTTCAAAAACTTTTATTACTTTTTTTGTTTTTACAAAAGCCTTTATTTGATCTGAACAACGATAAAAATGAGCGCAGCCGGACCGATTCGGTCCGGCTGTTTTTATATGAGTACTGAATTTGTGACTGATATGACTATCTTCTATCCCTGCTGCTCGGTGCGCGTCCGCGAAATATTTATCGCGCCCTCGGGTATCATCGAGATATTGTCGAGCGACTTGCCCGTTCCGAGCGCGACGCACGAGACCGCCTTGTCGGCGACGCGCGTCGGTATGCCCGTCACATTCGTGATGAGATAATCGAGCCCGTAGAGAAGACTGCCGCCGCCCGTCATTACGATGCCGTTGGCGACGACGTCTCCGATCAGCTCCGGCGGTGTGCGCTCGATCACCGAGCAGACAGCCTCCACGATAGACGTTATCGGCTCGTCGAGCGCCTCTATCATCTCGTCCGACCAGACGCGTATCATCTTCGGCAGTCCCTCGATAAGGCACCGCCCCTTGACGTCGATGTATTTGCGCTCCTCGCGCGTCCACACCGAGCCTATCGCGATCTTTATCATCTCCGCCGTTCGCTCGCCGATGAGCACATTGTACCGCTTGCGGACGTAGCGTATTATCGCCTCGTCAAACTTATCGCCCGCGACCTTAATCGACTCGGACACGACGACGCCTCCGAGCGAAATGACCGCGATATCCGTCGTGCCGCCGCCGATATCTATGACCATGTTGCCGTTCGGCTGCGATATGTCGAGCCCCGCGCCGATCGCGGCGGCGACGGGCTCCTCTATAAGATACGTCTTTTTCGCGCCCGCCTGCGTCGTCGCATCGACGATGGCGCGTTCCTCGACCTCCGTGATGCCGCTCGGCACGCATATCATAACGCGCGGCTTGACTATTATCGGCCCTATCGCCTTGCGCAGAAAGTACTGTATCATGCGAAGCGTTATCTCGTACTGGCTTATAACTCCGTCGCGAAGCGGACGTATCGCCACTATATTGCCCGGCGTCCTGCCGAGCATCTGCTGCGCCTCTTTTCCTACCTTGAGGATCCTGTCCGTATTTTTATCGAGCGCCACGACCGACGGCTCCTTGACGACGATGCCCTTTCCCTTCACGTAAACGAGGACCGTCGCCGTGCCGAGGTCGATACCTATATCCCTCTGAAACAGCATTTTATCTAACCTTTATATATGTGAACGCACACAACATGTGCGCGAGTATTCAATATAATTATAGACTATGATCCCCGCTTTTGCAAGGGGGGAGAAGGCCCATATTTCCGACCGATTGTTTCCTTATTATTTCTTTTTTGATTTGATAGTCCTTGCGAGTGCAAATATCGCCACATCCCGCGCGCCCGCGTCGAACGCGAGCGACGCGCACCTGCCGAGCGTCGCACCGCTCGTTATGATGTCGTCGATGAGAATGACTCGCCGACCGCGCAGTTTGTACGCATCCTTTCGCGTCATTATGCCGCCGACAGCCTCTTTTCGCTCGACGGCGCTCCGCTTCTTCTGCTCGCCCGACGCACGGCTGTAAAACGCGTCCGCGAAACCGCACCCGAGATCCTTTGCAAGCAGCTTCGCCGTCTCCCTCATATGGTCGCCGCCGTGCTCGCGCACGGACGCGCGCCGTCTCGGCGCGTATGCGACTATCGCATCGCCGACATCGCCGCCCATAACTTCCCTTATGCGTCCGCAGAGAAGATGCGCGGCGAAATTCACCGTGTCCTTGTTGTCCATGCTTTTGAGCGAGTATATGAGCCTCGACGATGCGCACCCGCGCCGCGTCTTGTCGTAGCCGAAGCAGACGTACGTTTTATCAACACCCGCGCTGCGGATCGCCTCGGGCGCACACGTACACGAAGAATACGGTCGCCCGCATATGTAGCAGCGCGCCGCGCACGACGTCAGAAAGTCCGACATGCACCGCGCGCAGAACACGCCTCTCAGCTCCGAATCCGGGTCGGCGAGCATCACGTACTCGCTCGTCGACGCTCCTATCGGCGCTTCATTTTTACAGCATATGCAGCGCGACGGGTATAAATACTCGAGTATCACGCGCCGCAGCCAGGAAATCGGCGACGGCTGCTTTTTCATTTCGCGCGCTCCTTTTCAAATTCCGCGCGCAGAAAACGCTCGAGCCCCGTGTACTTCATATTGTCGGCGACACCGTCGACCATTCTCTCAACTATCTCTTCCCTGCCGACGAGTATCACCATCTTCGACGCGCGCGTTATCGCCGTATATAAAAGCTTGCGCGTCAGAAGCTGCGGCGGGCAGTTGTACATCGGGATGATCACGACGGGGTATTCGCTTCCCTGACTCTTGTGAACCGTTATCGCATACGCGAGCTCGAGCTCGCCGTCGAGGTCGAAATCATAGTATACGCGCCGCTCGTCGAACAGTATCACCATCCGCCCGTTTTCGGGCTCGATGCGCTCGATAATACCGATATCGCCGTTGAACACGCCGATGCCGTCGGGCTCGTCGCCCATCGCGTTCACGCCGCCGTCCCGGTACCACTCGAGCTTATAATTGTTCCGCGTCTGCATGACCTTGTCGCCCTCGCGGAACACGATCTCGCGCGCCTTGTGCTCGCGTTTGTTCTTCGACGGCGGATTGAGACGCTCCTGAAGCGACGCGTTGAGCGCGTCCGTACCCGCAGCGCCGCGACGCGACGGCGTTATGACCTGTATACCGTCCGCTATTTCGTCACCGTATGCGGCGGGCAGACGCCTCGCGCACAGCTCGACGACTGTCGATGCGATCGACGAATCGTTCTGACGCGGCAAAAAGAAGAAATCCGCAGTCTTGTCCGTCAGTATCGGATACTCGCCCGCGTTTATGCGGTGCGCGTTAGTGATTATCCTGCTCTCCCTCGCCTGCCTGAATATCTCGGACAGGCACACCGTCCGCACAGT
Organism: uncultured Clostridia bacterium; assembly: GCA_947624945.1. GTDB lineage: Bacteria > Bacillota > Clostridia > Oscillospirales > CAG-272 > DTU064. Next base: position 11,377 of record CANQMJ010000047.1, read on the forward strand.
CCCCGACGCGATTATGTCGTAGAGCACGTTTCCCGCGCCGACCGACGGCAGCTGATTCGAGTCGCCGATCAATATCAGGTGCGAGCCCGGCTTTATCGCCGCGAGCAGCGCGTCGAAAAGCATTATATCTATCATCGACGACTCGTCTATTATCACGACGTCGGCGTCGAGCATGTTGTGCTCGTCGCGCGCGAATCTCGGATACGACGCGTCGTTATACTCCATCTCGAGCAGACGGTGAATAGTCCGCGCCTCGACTCCGGTCGCCTCGCTCATGCGCTTTGCGGCGCGTCCCGTAGGAGCTGCAAGCTCGATATCGTCAAGTCCCATGCGGCGGAATATCTCGATGAGCGCCCTCACGACCGTCGTCTTGCCCGTGCCGGGACTGCCCGTCAAAACGAGCACACCGCCGAGAAGCGCGTCCGTGATCGCGCGCTTTTGAAGCTCCGCATACTCGATGTCGTATTTGAGCTCAAGTATCGATATGAACCGCTCCGCGTCCGACGCGCTGACGGCTGGGCATTTCTTGTCGAGCGTATAAAGGCGGCGCGCCGCCTCCGTCTCCGCGCGGTAGTACGTGTCGAGATAGCACATCTCACTTCCGTCGAAGTCGACGGCGATGACTTTTCTGCGCGCCTGCATGCGCTCGACTGCTTTATTTACGTCGTCCGCATCGACGCCTATAAGCTCCGCGACGCCCGAGGTGACCTTCGCCGTCGGCACACACACGTGACCGTTCACGTTTGCGTTGTACGTGAGAAAATACACGACCGCGCCCTCTACCCGCTCCGCGCTGTCCCTTGCAACGCCGAGCGAGAGCGCGATCTCGTCCGCCTTTGAAAAGCTGACGCCGCTTATCTCGCCGCACAGACGGTACGGATTCTTTTTGATTATATCGACGGCGGCGGCTCCCCACTCCTTGAATATCCGCATCGACATGGCGGGGCCGAAGTATTCGCGGCAGAACATCATCACCGACCGCGACCCCGTGTGCTCGACGAAGCTGTCGTGTATCTCCTTCGACTTTTTCTTCGATATGCCGCTGACCTCCGTCAGCCAGTCGGGGTGATTTTCGATCACGTCGAACGTGTCGGCGCCGTACATGTCGACGAGCCGCCTCGCCGTGACGGGGCCTATCCCCTTCACGCTGCCCGACGACAGATAACGCAGTATCTCCGTCGCCTCGACGGGGAGGCACGCCTCCGCGCTCTCGGCGCGGAACTGACGCCCGAAGCTGGCGTGCACGGTCCAGCTCCCGTACAGCTTTACGGATTCGCCCTCCGATATGTACGGCATAACGCCGACGGCGGTGAAAAATTCACCGTCGTCCGCCTCGATGTCGCAGACCGTGTAGCCCGTCTCATCGCTTCTGTATACGATCCCGTCCACGACCCCGCTGATCGTTATCATATCGTCCATGCTTATAACTGCGGACGGGGGAGACGCTCATTTCAAAGCGTCTCCCCCGCACCCCCTCCGTAAAACTATTATGAAGCCTTCTTCGCAAGCACTTTATGTGCGTTTTTTACTTTTTGAAAGCAGCGCGCAGCTCGTCCGCGAGATCGACTCTCTCCCACGGTGCGTCTACGTCTTCCCTGCCCATATGACCGTAAGCCGCCAGCTTTTTGTAGATCGGACGGCGCAGATCGAACTTCTCTATCAGGTACGCGGGACGCAGGTCGACGTGCTCCATGATATAATGCTCGAGTTCTCCCTCGTCGACCGTCGCTGTGCCGAACGTATCCACCATAAGCGAAACGGGTCTCGCCACTCCTATCGCGTACGCGATCTGTATCTCGCACTTGCGCGCAAGTCCCGCCGCAACTATGTTTTTCGCAATGTAACGCGCCGCGTACGTCGCAGTTCTGTCCACCTTCGTCGGATCCTTGCCCGAGAACGAGCCGCCGCCGTGACGCGCGTAACCGCCGTACGTGTCGACTATTATCTTTCGACCCGTGAGCCCGCTGTCGCCGGCGGGACCGCCGAGCACGAATCTGCCCGTCGGGTTGACGAATATCTTCGTGTTCTCGTCCATCATACCTTCGTCTATCGTCGGCTTTATGACGCGCTCGATGACGTCGCGGCGTATTGTTTCAAGACCCACCTCGGGCGAATGCTGCGTCGACACGACTATCGTATCGATGCGCACGGGGCGGTCGTTTTCATCGTATTCGACAGTGACCTGCGACTTCCCGTCCGGACGCAGATAATCGAGCTCGCCGCTCTTGCGCAGCTCGGAAAGCCTGCGGCACAGCTTATGCGCCAGCGAAATCGGCAGCGGCATGAGCTCCGGCGTCTCGTCGCACGCGAAGCCGAACATCATGCCCTGATCTCCCGCGCCCGTGTCGTACTTGTCCGTTATCTCGCCCGCCTTCGCCTCCGCGGACTTGTCCACGCCGAGCGCGATGTCGGGGCTCTGTTCATGTATCGAGCTTACGACAGCGCACGTGTCGCAGTCGAAGCCGTATTTTGCGCGGTCGTATCCTATCTCGCGCACGACGTCGCGCACCGTCGACTGAATATCCACATACGCCGACGTCGTGACCTCGCCGATGACCATGACGAAGCCCGTCGTGCAGAACGTCTCAACGGCGGCGCGGCTCATCGGGTCGCGCGCCAAAAGCTCGTCGAGTATCGCGTCCGATATCTGATCCGATATCTTGTCGGGATGTCCCTCCGTGACCGATTCGGATGTGAAAAATCTCCTCTTAGACATTATATATCCCTCCCGTGAATGTCACGATAAAAAACTGAGGAAGCCGAGAAAGCCGTACGAGATGCCGCTCATTATGAACCCCGCGAGCAGAACGCCGCAAAATACAGATACTATCGCGTAGCCGAACTTCATGTCGAGCAGCGACGCTATGAGCGACCCCGTCCACGCGCCCGTTCCGGGCAGCGGTATGCCGACGAACAGCGCAAGACCGAGCGTCGCGTATCTCGTCACCTTGTCCGAACGCTTCGCGCCGTGCGCCTCGACCCACACTGCTATCTTTTCGAGCTTCGGCACCTTTTTCATCCATGCGAGTATCTTTTTTATGAAAAGCAGGATGAACGGCACCGGCAGCATGTTCCCGATAACGGAAACGATGAAACACTTCGGGAACGATAGTCCGAGCGCCGCGCCTACGGGCACGGAGCCGCGTATCTCGATAAACGGCACCATTGATATGAGCAAAACGTATAAAAGATTCCGCATAATTATCTCCGCGATAAATTCGGCACAAAGCCATTTTATATTATATCTCAAATATTTGATTATGGCAATAGCTTTTGTAAAATATTGAATTTACACTCGATCAAAATTCTCAACACAGTTCGAGCGCATAAAACCGCGCCTCAATGCGCAATATAATCGTGATAATACCGCACAGGAGGCGCTCTTATGCCGACCGTGATGATACGGACGTTCATCATATACTGTATACTCGAGCTGTCGATGAAGCTGATGGGCAAGCGGCAGATCGGCGAATTCCAACTGTCGGAGCTCGTCACGACACTGCTTTTGTCCGAGCTCGCCGCGCTTCCGATATCGGACCCCGACATTCCGCTTTTATATATGGCGGCGCCCGTCGCACTCATCGTGTCGCTCGAGGTGATAACGTCGTTTCTGTCGGTGAAAAGCGGCTTTTTGCGCCGTATATTCTCCGGTAAACCGAGCATACTCATATGCCGCGGCGTCCTCGACCAGCGCGAGCTGCGAAGACTTCGCATCAGCACGAGTGAGCTGCTCGGTCAGCTTCGTCAGAACGGCTACGGCGACATATCCGACGTCTACTACGCCATCGTAGAGGACGACGGCAAGCTGTCCGTGTTCCCGCGCGCCGAAAAGCGTCCGCCCAATATCGACGAGGTCGCCGACGTGAACGGCGGGCAGACGGTGCAAGACAGCGGCGTCGCGCACGCGCTCGTCATCGACGGCGATCTTATCGAGCAGAACATAAAGGCGGCGCAAAAGACACGCGCATTCGTCGAGCATCAGCTGAAAACGGCAAAATGCGACATGCGCGACGTTTTGCTTCTTCTCTGCGACGACACAGGCAAGGTCACGCTTCTCAAAAAGGAATAAAACCGTAATATGAGATCGTTTATTTTTTCGCTTATACTGATAGTTATAATATCGTCCGTCACGATAGTCACCGCCGTCTCAACCGACGCATACACCGACCGTCTGCTCGCCCTCGTCGACGAAGCGTTCGACGCGCCCGCCGACTCGCGCGCGTACGCGGTCGAGCAGATAAAATCCGTGTGGGAGGACGCGAAACGCACCGTTTGCATCTCCGTCCACCGCAAGGAGTCGACGCTGACCGACACTCTCATCGACACGCTCGACGAGCTCTGCGAACGCGACCACAGCGACGTCGACTTCTACGGCACATGCCGCCTGCTCGAGGGCGAGCTGCGCCATATACGCGAGCTGTCGCGCCCGTCGTGGCGCAACGTGATGTGAGCATTTCACCGCCATGCACGCCAGCTGACCTCTCGCGTGCCGCACCCGCAAAATATTTTCAAAGAATTTTATGTAAACCGATTGAAATTTCATCTCCGTTGTGCTACAATAAACCCGTTATGGGGGCGTAGCTCAGTTGGGAGAGCGGTGCGTTCGCAACGCACAGGTCAAGGGTTCGAGTCCCTCCGTCTCCATCGAATCGCGGCAGGCATTTCGGCTTGCCGCGATTTTTTGTAAAAAAAATACAACTTCATATTCCCGCCGAAACCGCAGGCGTCGAACGCTTTTGACATTATCGTCAAAACTGTCCGACGCTTTTTTGCCGCACCTCGCCGCATGCCGCGCATCCGCACATTACGGCACGCGTTCCAAAAAATTGACAAAAAGCACTTGAAAAAATGCACGTCGGAAGATATAATGTTAGTTGAGACAATAAAGGCGGGTCGTGAGGTGGTGCGAACACCTCACGACCCTATGCAGGAGCCGTGACCTCCCACACAGCTTGAAAACAAGCGCCGATTCAATTATAATCTCATTTTGCGTTTTTCGCAAGTGGATAATGATGAGTTGTGTGTCCTTATTTTAGGCGGTGCAGGAGCATTTTCCTGCGC
>CANQMJ010000048.1 GCA_947624945.1 uncultured Clostridia bacterium
CACGGAGCGCGGGCTGTCGCAGACGGTCATAAAGCGGTTCGGACTCGGGTTTGCGCCCGACGACTTCGGCATGAGCCGTCATATGAAGGAGCTCGGCTACTCGGAAAAGGAGCTTGTAGCGGGCTTTCTCATGAAGGTGAGCGAGAAAAAGGGCAAACCGTACGACCTGTTCCGCGGACGCGTGATGTTTCCGATAATAGACGTGTCGGGACGAGTCATAGCGTTCGGCGGGCGCGTCATGGGCGACGGCGAGCCGAAGTACCTCAACTCGTCAGACACGCCCGTGTTCAAGAAAAGCAAAAACCTGTTCGCCCTCAACTACGCAAAAAACAACTGCGCAGATGAGATGATACTGTGCGAGGGTTACATGGACGTCATATCGCTGCACGGTGCGGGCGTCGAGAATGCTGTCGCGACGCTCGGCACGGCGCTGACGCCGGAGCAGGCGCGCATCATGACGAAGTACACGAAGCGCGTCATAATCTGCTATGACAGCGATGCGCCCGGTCAACGCGCGGCGTCGCGCGCGATAGGTCTTTTGTCCGAGGTCGGACTCGACGTGAAAGTGCTCAAGCTCAAAGGCGCGAAGGATCCGGACGAATTCATCAAAAAGTACGGCGTCGACGCGTTCCGCGACGCGCTTGCGGGGAGCAGCGGAAAGTTCTCGCACACGCTCGGAACTATATCGGCGAAGTATGATGAAAACGACCCTGACGCGCGCGTAAAAATGATTCGCGAGGTATGCGAATACATAGCGTCCATACCCGGCGCGACAGAGCGAGAAATATATGTAAATCAGGCGTCGGCGACGCTCGGTGTGTCGGCGGAAAGTATAAAAAACGACGTTTTGCTCATCATAAATAAGAACCGAAAAAAAAGGCGACGCGAGCTGCCGGGTGAGATGCTGCGGAATGCGACGGGCGTCGGCGACCGTGTAAACCGCGACAAGCTGACGCATCTGCGCGCGGCGTCGTGCGAGGAAACTGTCCTCGGCATGCTCGTCGGCTACCCCGAGTATATCGCAGACGTCGCGAGCGGCAGGATAAAGCTGTCGGAGGACGATTTCTCGACCGAGTTCGGGCGGCGCGCGTTTTCAACGATATGCGGCATATACGGCGAGTCGGGGACGTTTGATATAGGCGCGCTGTCGGAGCATATGTCGCCGGACGAAGTATCGCGGCTCGTAAAGCTGTCGGTCGACAGGTCGCAGCTCGACAACGGACGGAGCATATTTGAGGCGAACGTAAAGGCGCTGACGGACGAAAAAAGCCGCGAGCTCGCAAAAAGCGAGGATGCATTCGACGCGATACGCCGAATGCGTGAAACAAAAAACAAAGGAAATACATAAAAAGGGAAGGAAGACAAAATGGAAAAGGAAAGTCCGACCGAGAAGGAGCTTATGCTCATTGAGAAGGGAAAGGCAAACGGCGGTCTGACGCAGAGCGATATCGAGGACGCTTTTGCGGAAGACGAGGACGTCGATCTCGACAGTATAGAAAAGCTCTATGATACGCTCGAGAGCAGCGGCATCGGCATCGACGCCGACATTTCGAATACCTCGGACATTGAAAGCGAAGTCGAACGCATGGGAAGCGGCGAGGAGATGGAAAAGCAGCTCTCGCAGGAGGGACTTGCGATCGACGACCCGGTGCGTATGTATCTCAAAGAAATAGGCAGGGTGCCGCTCCTCGATTCGGAACAGGAGCTTGAACTGGCGAAGCGCATGGCGGAGGGCGACGAAAAGGCGAAAGAGGATCTTGTCGTTGCGAACCTCAGACTCGTCGTCAGCATCGCAAAGCGCTATGTCGGAAAGGGAATGTTCTTCCTTGACCTTATCCAAGAGGGCAACCTTGGCTTGATGAAGGCAGTCGACAAATTCGACTACACAAAGGGCTACAAGTTCTCGACGTATGCGACATGGTGGATACGTCAGGCAATAACACGCGCGATAGCAGATCAGGCGAGAACTATTCGTATTCCGGTACACATGGTCGAGACGATACACAAGGTATCGCGTTATCAGCGTCAACTTTTGCAGGAACTCGGGCATGAGGCAACGCCGGAGGAGATCGCGGAAAAGCTGAACATGACGCCCGACAAGGTGCGCGAGATAATGAAGATAGCGCGCGACCCCGTGTCGCTTGAGACGCCTATCGGTGAGGAGGAGGACTCTCATCTCGGCGACTTTATCGAGGACGAGGAATCGCCGGCTCCGCCGGACGCTGCTTCATACGCGATGCTGCGCGAGCAAATAGCGGAGGTGCTTCATACGCTGACGCCGCGTGAAGAGCTCGTGCTCAAGCGCCGTTTTGGTCTTGACGACGGAAAGACGCGCACGCTCGAGGAGGTCGGAAAAGAGTTCAACATCACGCGCGAACGCATACGTCAGATCGAGGCGAAGGCGCTTCGAAAGCTGCGTCATCCGAGCCGCTCAAAGAGACTGAGGGATTTCCTCGATTGAATCTTTGATTGCGAAATCAACAAACTTTCATTTTTCTAATTGTGCATACATGACAAACACAATGTGAAAAACGACAAAATCGTTATGATATAATTTGTGAAAACAATACAATTATTTGCGTGATTTTACTGTAAAACGAACGGTGCGGCACGTCAATATCTGTATCATTTTTCACAAATACCGCTTGACACAGCGCCTTATTTGATGTAAAATGTCATAAGAATATCGTAGCGTATATTGAATTCACGCGGAAACCGTACAACGAGGAGGATATTCCCTAATGAAGAAGAAACTTATTTGCATGCTGCTCATCGTTATGATGATCTCATCGCTCATTCTTTCGAGCTGCTCGCTTGCAAACGGGAGCAGCGATGAAGAGACCGGCACAGATACCGATATTGAGGACATGAGCAACCGTACGCCGGTGACCATCACGCTGTGGCTGCCGACGCTCGAGGGCACTACCGACGAAGCTGTAGCTCTTGTTCAGGATGAACTCAACTCGCACTTTAAGACAAGCTTTACGACCGCGGTACAGCTCAAGGCTATACCCGAGGACGAATATGTGAGCGCGGTATATACTCAGCTCGATAAGATACAGGAGCTTGAAAACCAGCGCAAAGCGGAAGAGAGCCGCCGCCGCGAGCTCGCTCAGAGCCGTCGTAAGGCAGGTATAACGACCGCTGAAACTGAGACTGAGACTGTCGAGCAGACGACGGTGAACCTCGAGACGAACGATATCGGTTATGTTGATTCGAGATATCCCACGGTCGGCGAGTATCAGTTCGACATCTTCCTCGTGCTCGGATACGATATGTACAAGGAGCTTGCCGACGACGATAAGCTGGCAGCGCTCGACGACAACCTCAACAGTACCTCGAAGGTCCTGAAGAGCTATATTTACCCGACGTTCCTTTCCGCATACAAAGATCCGCTCGGCACAGCCGCTACATATGCTATCCCGAACAACCACGGCATGGGCGAATACAAGTTCATGCTCATCAACCGTGAGCTTGCACTCAAATATGACTATGATCCAGAGGCGATGACGACATTCGCGGCGGCGACCGACCTCATCCGCGACGTTGCAAGATATGAAGAAGACGACAGCGTAGCTCCGCTTCTTTCGTGGGTCGATCCGGCCGGAATGACTTACTGGTCCGAGGACGGCTCGTGGAGCGTTCTTTCGTCCCTTGTTCCGAACCTTGCCGATGTTACCGCAAACGCACCGCTGACGAACATTTTCAGAAACGCTGAATACAAGGCTAACTTCAAGCTCATGAAGGAGTTCGAGGAGAACGGTATGATCGCCGAGGATCCCGAGAACTGCGAGAAGTTCGCGGTCGGTGTTATCTCGTCTGACAGCTTTGAGAAGGTCGTCGAGGAATACGGCGAAGATTATGTGGTCGTTACGTACGAGACTCCGAGAGCGACACAGGCTGATATATTCGAATCTGCGTTCGCTGTAAGCTCTTCTTCGTCGAATCTCCAGCGCTGCATGGAAGTCATTACGGCTATAAACACCGATCCAGAGATACGCAATATCCTCCAGTACGGCGTTGAAGGCGTTCACTATCAGCTCAACGACGATAATCAGGTACACCGTCTCAACAACGAGTACATGATGAATATCAGATATACCGGTAATACTTATATGGCATACACTGAGGAGGGAATGGATCCGAATCAGTGGGAGTATGACAAGACGAGAAACCAGTACACTATGATGACACCTTACACATATGTGGGTGGATTGTTCTCAGCGGAGAATGAACAGTATTACAGCGACCTTGCAAAGATCTCGCAGGAATACTACGACAAGATGATGGCAACGTCGCTTGAGGATGCCGATGAATTCTTCTCGACCGCGGCGACCGAAGTGTCCGAGAATGAAGCGTTTGCTAACCTCGGCGGCGGTACGTGGGAGTACGGTCCCGCGACGCTGTATAACACATTCTACAGCGAGAACTTCGCAGTTGAGGAAGAAGATCCCGGTGCCGAAACAGGCGCTGTCGATACGACTCCCGCGGCATAATGATTATAGAACAGATTTAATTGAAAAACCGACCGCACAGCGGTCGGTTTTTTTAATAATCGTATTGACAAAACCTTGCTTGTATGGTATTATAATCGATGCGTGCCATGCACGTAAATCAAAATTCACACACGGCTCAGAGAAGTGTGTCGGTGCCGCATCGCGGTTGCACGCCTACGACGCCGTGGTGGAAAAACCGAAGGAGGACATTATATGTCTATCATCACTATCAAGCAGCTGCTTGAAGCAGGCGTCCATTTCGGACATCACACAAGACGTTGGAACCCTAAGATGTCGGAGTACATCTTCACGGAGCGCAACGGCATCTACATCATTGACCTTCAGAAGACGGTCAAGAAGTTCGACGACGCGTACATGTTCGTGCGCGATCTCGCCGCACAGAACGGCACGATCCTGTTCGTCGGAACAAAGAAGCAGGCGGCTGACGCCATCAAAGAAGAGGCAAAGCGCTGCGGTCAGTATTATGTCAACGTCCGTTGGCTCGGCGGTATGCTGACGAATTACAGGACGATCAGACGTTCGATCAGCCGTCTCTACCAGCTTGAAAAGATGCAGGAGGACGGTACGTTCGCATCTCTCCCGAAGAAGGAAGTCGCGGCTCTCCAGAAGGAAATGGACAACCTCGAGCGCAACCTCGGCGGTATCAAGGAAATGGATCGTCTCCCCGACGCCATCTATATAGTCGATACGCGCAAGGAGCACAACGCGGTTCTCGAAGCTAAAAAGCTCGGTATACCCGTCGTTGCTATTGTCGATACGAACTGCGACCCCGAAGACGCCGACTATGTTATCCCCGGCAATGACGACGCTATCCGTGCTATCAAGCTCATCACGTCCGCTCTCGCAGACGCCGTGATCGAAGGCAAGCAGGGCGAGTCGTTTGACGCGGCAGTCGCCGAAAAGTCCGAGGCTGAGGCGGAAGAAGATGCCGAGGCTGACGATGAAAAGGCTCCCGAAGCTGCAGAGTAAAATTTATAAGAGGTAACTATAATGGCAGCAATCACAGCAAAAATGGTATCCGATCTCCGCGCTAAGACGGGCTGCGGAATGATGGAATGTAAAAAGGCGCTCACCGAGGCTGACGGAAACTTTGACGAGGCCGTTAAGATCCTCCGTGAAAAGGGACTTGCAGTAGCGGCAAAAAAGGCATCGCGCATCGCGGCTGAGGGCATCGTTGACATCATGCGTTCCGACGACGGCAAGACCGCCGCTATGATCGAAGTCAACGCTGAGACCGACTTCGTCGCAAAGAACGCGACGTTCAAGGAATTCGTGCGCGGCATTCTCTCCGTTATAATCAAAGAGCATCCCGCCGATATCGCTGCGCTCAATGCGATGCAGTATGACGACAACTTTACCGTTGAGGCGAAGCTCAAGGATATGATCTTCACTATCGGTGAGAACATGAATATCCGCCGCTTCATCGTTGTTGACGGTATTATGTCGACGTATATCCACGGTGCAGGCGCCGCAGGCGTTATCGTTAAGTTCAATGCTGACGAGGCAGTTGCATCTAAGCCCGAGTTCGCTGAATTCGCTAAAAATATCGCTCTCCAAATCGCGGCAGGCAGTCCGCCGTCCTACGTTAAGAAAGAGGACGTTCCTCAGTCCGAGATCGACGAGGAGCTGAGAATTCAGCTTGTCGCTGCGAAGAACGACGAGAAGCTCGCGAACAAACCCGACGCAGTCCTTAAAAAGATCGTTGAGGGCAAGCTCGACAAGCTCTTCTTCGACCGCGTATGCCTCTATGAGCAGACATACGTCAAGGAAGAGGGCATGAAGGTCGGCAAGTATGTCGCCGACACTGCAAAGGCTCTCGGCGGTCCGATCGACGTCGCAGGCTTCTGGCTCTACGAAAAGGGCGAAGGTCTTGAAAAGAAAGAGGACAACTTCGCGGAAGAAATCGCGTCCCTTGTCAAAGGCAACTGAATCAACTAAAAGGCGGGTTTACCCGCCTTTTCATTTGCTCTTTTCATAATTCACGAAAAAACTCAAATCAAACATCAATATAACTGTTTACATTTGATGAAAAAAGCGGTATAATAACAGAAGAAACATTTGGGGGTCGATATGCAGGCTAAATATAACCGCGTACTTATAAAGCTGTCGGGCGAAGCGCTCGCAGGAGACGATGCAGTCCTTGACTTTACGATGCTCGACAAAATCTCGTCGGCGATAAAACAATGCGTTGAGATGGGCGTCGAGGTTGCTATACTCGTCGGTGCAGGCAACATATGGCGCGGGGCGAAAAACGGCGTCGGCATGAACCGTTCGCGCGCCGACCATATGGGAATGCTTGCGACCGTGATAAATGCGCTTGCGCTTGAGGACGCGCTCCTTCGCGCGCACGTTGACGCTGTCGCGATGTCGTCTATCGAGATGACGGAATTTGCACAGGTATTCGTGCGCGACAAGGCGATAAAGTATATGAACGACGGCAAGGTCATCGTTCTCGGCGGCGGTATCGGCAACCCGTATTTCACGACCGATACGGCGGCAATAATCCGCGCGGGCGAGCTCGACGTCGATGTCGCGATACTTGCGAAGAATATCGACGCTATCTACGACAAAGACCCTCGCAAATATCCCGACGCGAAGGCGTTCGGAACCGTCGATTATGAGTATATTATAAGTCATAAGCTCGGCGTTATCGATCTTGCGGCGGCGGCGCTGTCGAGTGAAAACAACATCCCGCTTCTTCTGTGCGCGCTCGAAGATCCGGAGAACATTGTCCGCGCCGTATGCGGTGAGAAGATAGGCACTGTCGTAACACATACAACAGACTAAAATAACGGAGGATAAAAACGTGAAACTCAACACAAAAGATTTTGAAGCAAGAATGAAAAAGTCGATTGCGGCGTATGCGGAAAATCTTGCAACGATCCGCGCGGGACGCGCAAACCCGGAGATACTGTCACGCGTTACTGTCGAATATTACGGCACGCAGACGCCTATCCCGCAGATGGCGGAGATACGCGCGGCGGATGCGAGAACGCTCGTTGTCTCTCCGTATGATCCCTCTACGCTGAAATCTATCGAGCGCGCGATACTCACCTCCGACGTAGGCATCACGCCGCAGAACGACGGCAAGCTTATAAGACTCGCAATTCCTCCGCTCAATGAGGAGCGCCGCCGCGACCTCAAAAAGCAGGTCGAAAGGCTCGGCGAGGAGGCGAAGGTCGCCGTACGCAATATCCGCCGCGACGCGATGGATAAGATCAAGGCTGACAAAAAAGCAAGCGTTATGACCGAGGACGAGCAGAAGCAGTCGGAAAAGGATGTTCAGACTCTGACGGATAAGTACATCAAAGAGGTAGACGGTGTGACTGAAAACAAGGTCAAGGAGATCATGTCCGTTTAACATCATTGTCGGCGGGGCTGCTTGCCCCGCCGCTTTGTAATATCTAAAATAAGGAAATCAACACATATGCTCTTTCGACGAAAGAAAAAATCGGGACCTGTCAAGGTCGACGACAGGCTCACGCATATCGCGTTTATCCTCGACGGAAACGGACGGTGGGCGAAGAAGCGCGGTATGCCGCGCGAATATGGTCACTCCGAGGGTGCTCAGACGTTCAAGCGCATCGTGCGCTACTGCGGCGACATAGGTATAAAAGTCGTGACTGTTTATGCATTCTCGACCGAAAACTGGTCGCGTCCGAAAGGCGAGGTCGACAGGATAATATCGCTTCTCGACGAATATATTGCCGGTGCGGAACGCGAGCTCGACGAAAACAAGATAAGGTATACGTTCCTCGGCGACAAATCTGTTTTCGCTCCCGGGATGGTCGAGCGCATGACGCGCCTCGAAGAAATATCCGCGCACTATGAGCTGCGGCTGAATATTGCGCTCAACTACGGCGCCCGCGCCGAGATCGTTCACGCGTGCCGCGAGCTTGCCGAGTCGGGCGAGGAAATAACGGAGGAGTCGCTGTCGTCGAAGCTCTATACGGCTGGATGTCCCGATCCCGACCTCATAGTCAGGACGGCGAACGAGCGCAGACTGTCAAACTTCCTATTGTGGCAGGCTGCGTATTCGGAGCTTTATTTTACGCCGACTTTGTGGCCCGATATGCGTCCCGAGGACGTCGACGAGGCTGTCGCCGACTTCTATGCTCGTGAGCGCAGATTCGGCGGCGTGACGTCGAAGTGAATCGCATATTGATAAAAAATAGTTATTTCGAGGAGCAATTATGCTGACAAGAATAATCACGGGCGCGCTGCTCGTACTTATACTCGTGCCCGCGCTTATATTTTACGATACTGCCGTTACGCCCGCAGTCTGGGCGGTGATTGCTGCTGTGAGCGTCGCGGAGGTCGCAAAGTGCGTTTACAGCGACGCAAAGAGCGGAAAACCGACGAAAGCCGTGATCATTATACTGTGCGTTATTGCGGCGATATGCCCGTTTTTGCAGTATGCGACAGGGTGGGGCAGTGAACTCGGCGACAGACCGCAAATCATACCGCTTCTGTTATCGGTCGCGTTTATGGCGATATTTGTCCTTTACGCGCTCGGCGTCTTCGACGTCGCAAAGGTAAAACTGCCGCCTTTCTCGGAGACACTCCTGATGCTTATTTACATCAGCGCCGCGTCGGTCACGACTGTGGCGATAACGCAGTCGGCGCACGGCGGCATTATTTTGCCGATGGTGTATCTCGGCTCGTGGATAACGGACAGCTTCGCATATTTTTGCGGCAGCTTTTTCGGCAAGCATAAGCTCATACCGCGCATATCGCCGAAAAAAACAGTCGAGGGCTCCGTCGGCGGGACCGTGCTGTCAACGGTTTTCTTTGCCGTTTACGGAATTATAGTCGCATTTGTTGCAAAGCTCGATGTCAACTACATCGCGCTTTTGATAACGGGGCTGTGCCTTTCACTTTTGTCGCAGCTGGGCGATCTTATCGCGTCGTATATTAAGCGCGAACACGGAGTAAAGGACTACGGAAAGCTGTTTCCCGGTCACGGCGGTATGCTTGACCGCTTCGACAGCGTCGTCGCTGTGACGCCGTTTTTGTACGTGCTTACGAGAATATTTACATATTTTGCATAGAACGGACGTAAAATGAAAATAACTACTGATGGCGAATGCAGACATGTCGCGATTTTTGGCGCGACGGGTTCGATAGGCAGACAGTCGCTCGACGTGGCGGACAATCTCGGAGCACGCGTAGATGTTTTGACCGCAGGGTCACGCGACGTTGAATTTGAGGCGATATGCCGCAGATATAAGCCGCGCATCGCGGCTATGTCGAATACGGACGCTGCGTCTCGGCTTAAAACAGCGCTTGCCGACACTGATATTAAAGTATACGGCGGCGAGAACGGCGTTGAGTCGGCGGCGTATGAGGCTGATGCCGACAACGCCGTAATTGCGATATCGGGCATGGCGGCGAGCGCGCCGATGATGGCGGCGGCGAAGTCGTGCCGCCGTATATGCATGGCGAACAAAGAGGCGATTGTCGCCGCCGGTCAGCTTTTGCTTGCCGCGATACGCGACGGCGGCGCGGAGCTTATACCCGTCGACAGCGAGCACAGCGCCATATTTCAGAGTTTGCAGGCGGGGCGAAAAGAGGACGTGGCGAAGCTGATACTGACGGCGTCGGGCGGTCCGTTTTTCGGAAAGAAACGTGCGGAGCTCGAAAAGATAACGCCCGCCGACGCGCTTGCGCATCCGACGTGGCTGATGGGACCGAAGATAACAATCGATTGCGCGATGATGATGAACAAAGGGTTCGAGGTCATCGAAGCGATGCATCTGTTTTCGATGGCGCTCGACGATATTGAAGTCATCGTCCACCGCGAAAGCGTCATACATTCGATGGTGGAATACCGCGACGGCGCAGTGATCGCGCAGCTCGGCGCGCCCGATATGCGCACGGCGATACAGTACGCGATGACGTATCCCACGCGCGCGGACGGACTTGCGCAGCGTCTCGACTGGCGCATGGCAAAGAGCCTTACGTTTTACCCGCCAGATACGGAGTCGTTTCCGCTGCTTGCGCTCGCGTATGACGCGGCGCGGCGCGGCGGCACATATCCCGCCGTCATGTCTGCGGCTGACGAGGTCGCTGTCGGTAAATTCCTGCGCGGTGAGCTCGACTTCTGCGATATCTTTGACGTGGTGATCGAGACGACGCAGAAGCTCGGCAGGTCGGGTGATGTTACGCTTGACGAGATAGTGAACGCCGACCGTGAAGCGCGTGTCGTTGCGGGCGAGCTTTCTGACCGTATTTTTGCGAAAAGGAGAGGTGCTGTTTGAACATACTTTCGATAATCGTCGCTATATTTGTCTTCGGACTGCTCATTTTTATACATGAAATGGGTCATTTTCTCGTTGCGCGCGCGTGCCATGTGACAGTTCTCGAATTCGCTGTCGGCATGGGACCGAAGTTGTTCTCGTGGGTCGGAAAAAAGTCGGGCACGCGGTATTCGCTTCGTGCGCTGCCGTTCGGCGGATTTACGAGCATGGCGGGAGAGGACGACGACGAGAGCGACGATCCGAATTCACTCGATAAAAAGCCGCTGTGGCAGCGGTTTCTGATAACGGCAGCGGGGTCGCTGTCGAATCTCTGTATCGGCATTATTCTTATGACGGTGCTCGTCATATGCACAAAGACGCTCGGCAGCACGACTGTATACGGATTTATCGAGCTTGACGACGGCTCGCCCGCGCTTTCGCAGTCGTCGGGACTGCGCGAGAACGACCGCATACTGAAAATAGACGGCGAAAGCGTCCACACCGCAAACGAGCTTGCATATGAGGTCATGCGGCGCGGCATCGAACCGATCAACGTGACTGTGGAACGCGACGGCGAGACGGTCGTTCTCGAAAACGTCAGGTTCCCGCTGTCGTCATCGGAGGGAATAGCGTTCGGCGCGCTTGATTTCAAGGTATATGCGGAGCACCGGACGTTTCTGAATATCGTCAAGCACGCGTACTTCCGCTCGGAACTGACGGTCGAGATGATATGGGAGTCGCTGTTCGACCTCGTTACGGGACGTTACGGCATAGAGGCGGTCAGCGGACCTGTCGGCGTGACTGAAGTCCTCGGCGAGGCGGCGGCGAGCGGATTTTCCGACCTCGTCTATATCGCGGTCGTGCTGTCGATGAACCTCGGCATTATGAATCTTCTGCCTTTGCCTGCGCTTGACGGCGGAAGGCTGCTGTTTATGATAGTCGAGCTTATACGCGGAAAACGCGTCGACGCAAAATTCGAGGCAGCCGTCCACTTCTTCGGCATCATCATACTGCTCGGCATAATGGTGCTTGTTACGCTTAAAGATATTGTAAAACTGTTTTAGAATGGGAATGCGAAATGACTGAGATAAAAAGAAGAATAACGCGTGCGGTCAAGGTCGGCGGCATAACGGTCGGCGGCGGCGCGCCGATATCGGTGCAGTCGATGGCGAATATGGACAGCCATGACTTTGCTGCAGTAGCAGAACAAACGGCACGTCTTGTCGACTGCGGGTGCGATATCGTGCGCATAGCGGTGCCGGACGAAAAATGCGTCGGCGTGTTTGAGTATTGCCGCGAACAGGGCATTACCGCGCCGCTCGTTGCAGACGTTCACTTCGACTATAAGCTCGCGATCGCGGCGGCGGAGCACGGCGCTGACAAGGTGCGCGTGAATCCCGGCAACCTCGGCGGCACGGACAGGCTGCTCGCAGTCGCGGACGCGTGCGGACAGCACGGCGTCGCAATGCGTGTCGGCGTGAACGGAGGATCAGCGGAGAAGAAATACGTTGAAAAGTTCGGCGGCACAACGCCCGAGGCGCTCGCAATGTCGGCGCTATCATATGTTGATACATTACATAAGCACGATTTTTATGATATCGTCGTGTCGGTCAAATCGTCCGACGTGAAAACGATGATAGATGCGACACGTATGATCGCCGAAAACTGCGACTGTCCGCTCCATCTCGGCGTGACCGAGGCGGGAACAGCGCGCATGGGCACGCTGAAAAACGCCGTCGGCATCGGTTCGCTTTTGTGCGACGGCATCGGCGACACGATCCGTGTTACGCTGTCGACGAAGCCTGAGGACGAAATACCCGCGGGACGCGATATTTTGCGCGCGTGCGGCATATTCGATTCGGGCATCGACCTTGTTTCGTGCCCGACATGCGGCCGTACGCAGATCGACCTGCTCGGACTGCTCGACGAGCTTGAACCTAAGCTGTATGCGCTCGATACTCGCGGCAAACGGATAAAGGTAGCGGTGATGGGATGTGTCGTCAACGGGCCCGGTGAGGCGCGCGACGCAGACGTAGGTATCGCGGGCGGCAAGGGTGAGGCTGCGCTGTTCAGACACGGCGAAGTCGTCGGCAAGGTGAGCGAAAAGGATGCCGTATCGTCGCTTTTGCGTGAAGTCGAAGATATAATAAATACGTGATCTATGACGAACATACTGGCAAAATTTAGTAAATATACACCCGACGACGCGGCGAGACGGACGCTCGAATCGGCGACCGAGTATTCACTGAAAATCGACAAGGCGCGGAGAATAATCGAGGCGCGTATATCGTTTCCCGAGGTCATACCGCACGCAGAACTGTACGCTATCGAGGCGGCTGTACGTGAATCGTATGAACTGTCCGTGATGAAAATACTGCCGTCGTATCCGCCCGAGTCGTTTTCTGTGCGTAATCTGCCCGATATATTCAACGAAGCCGTGAACGTCGGCGCTGTCGCGAACGGATTCTTTGACGATTACACCGTCACCGGCACGCCCGAGACGGGGTTGACTATCGAAATACCGTTTGTGCAGGGCGGGCTCGACATGCTCGGCGAGGCGCAGACGGCATCGATCATATCAAATATAATCAAAAGCGAATACGGACGCGATATCTCGGTCAAAATCGCGCAGCGCGGCGACTACCGTGAGGTGCTCGACAACAGACTGAAAAAGCGCGATGCATATCTGCACGCAGAATTTGACGCTCTTATGCGCGAACGAGAGGCAGCCGAGGCGAGCGAAGCCGCATCAGCGGCGATAGTAAACGCCGCAAACGAGGAAGCTTATTCAAAGCCGCTCGTGGGCGGCGACGATAATGATGTCAAGTACGATAACGATACGGGACGCGTCGTCGTAGGAGGACTTACGCTCGATGTATCGGACCCGTCGGTCATCATGGGAGACGAGGTCGACTGCTCGAAGATAACGCCGCTCTCGCAATTCGACCACGAAGCGCGCACCATGACGATAGCAGGTCAGGTGTTCGAGGTAAACTCGAAGGAAACGCGCACATATGATAAGCTTAACATCACTGTCGCGATAACGGACAATAAGCTGTCGGCGTACATACGCATGACGAAGCCGAAGGAAGAAGGACAGAAGCTCATCAAGGCGCTGTCGGTCGGAACTTGCATTGTTGTCGAGGGCAACGTGCACGGCGAAGATATGAATGCGCGGCGCGCAAAAACACCTTCGGACGACGAACGCCACGACCCGTTCCCGCAGGTGGAATATCATATGCGGCCGCGCTCGATAGTAAAGGTCAAGCGCGTCATACGTGAGGACAAAGCGGAGAAGAAGAGAGTCGAACTCCATCTGCATACGACGATGTCGCAGATGGATGCGCTTATCGTACCCGAGGAGGCGATGCGTCGCGCGCAGTACTGGGGTCACCCCGCGATAGCGATAACGGACCACGGCAACGTGCAGGCGTTCCCCGACGCGATGCTCGAAGCTGACAAAAGCGGCATGAAAGTCATATACGGCATGGAGGCGTACTTCGTCGACGACGAGGCGCGCGCCGTGTTCGGCGATGTCGACTGCGGATTTGACGGCGAATTTGTCGCGTTTGACATTGAAACGACGGGACTTTCGATAACGGGCGACGCAATAACGGAGATAGGCGCCGTCATTTTGCGCGGCGGCGAGGTCGCCGAGACTTACTCGGCATACGTGAATCCCGGACGTCATATTCCCGAAAATATAACAAAGCTGACGGGAATATCGGACGATACGGTCGCGGACGCTCCGACGATAGACGTCGTACTGCCTGAATTTCTCGCGTTCTGCGGCGACCGTCCGCTTATCGCGCACAACGCAAACTTCGATACGGGCTTCATCAGAAACGCATCATCGCGACTCCATATCCCGTTCGACAACGCCTATATCGATACGCTCGGCATGTCGCGGTTCATCAATGCCGATCTGACGCGTCACACGCTCGACGCGGTTGCGGAGCACTACGGACTCGGAGACTTCGAGCATCACCGCGCGTTCGAGGATGCGAAGATGTGCGCGATGATATTCATGAAGATGGCGGAGGCGCTCGAAAGCGAGGGAGTCGCCGACGTACCGGGCATGGTCAAGCAGATGAGCGAGCATGCGGACCCGCTGCGCCTGCCGTCGTATCATCAAATAATACTCGTCAAAAATCAGACGGGGCTGAAAAACCTGTATAAGCTCGTCTCATACAGCTATCTCAACTACTACCGCCGCAATCCGCGCATACCGAAAACGGTGCTTGAGGAGCACCGCGAGGGGCTTATAATCGGCTCCGCATGCGAGGCGGGCGAGCTTTACCGCGCGATACTCGATTCAAAGCCTGAATCGGAGATCGAACGCATCGCGAATTTCTACGATTACCTCGAAATACAACCGCTCACGAATAACGCGTTCCTTATCGCAGAGGAAAAAGTCAGCGGATTTGACGAGCTGCGCGACATAAACAGGCGTATAGTCGAGCTCGGCAAAAAGCTCGGTAAGCCCGTCGTCGCGACGTGCGACGCGCATTTTCTCGACGTCGAGGACGAGATATACAGACAGATACTGCAAAAGGGCATGAAATTCTCAGACGCTGACCGCGAAACGAAGCTTTATTTCCGCACGACGGACGAAATGCTTGAGGAATTCTCTTATCTCGGCGAGGATACGGCATACGAAGTCGTCGTCGAGAATACGAACAAGATCGCGGACATGATCGAGGACGTCAGACCGATACCGAAGGGTACGTATACGCCCAAGATTGACGGCGCGGAGGAAGAGCTTAAAACGCTCTGCTGGAATCGAGCCAACGACTGGTACTGCCACAACAGCAAAATACCCGAAGTTGTGACTGAACGACTCGAGCGCGAGCTCGGCTCGATAATCAAAAACGGTTACGCGGTGCTTTATATCATCGCGCAGAAGCTCGTTTCATATTCCGAAAGTCAGGGCTACCTCGTCGGTTCGCGAGGCTCGGTCGGAAGCTCGATCGTCGCGTCTTTCGCGGGGATATCGGAGGTCAACCCGCTACCGCCGCATTACAGATGCCCGAAATGCCGTTACAGTGAATTCCACAAGGACGAATTCGCGTCCGGCTTTGATATGCCGGACAAAAACTGCCCCGAGTGCGGGACGCGTATGCTCGTCGACGGTCACGACATACCGTTTGAGACGTTTCTCGGCTTCTACGGCGACAAATCGCCCGATATCGACCTTAACTTTTCGGGCGACATACAGGGCAAGGTGCATAAGTACACCGAAGAACTCTTCGGCTCCGAAAACGTGTTCCGCGCCGGAACGCTTGGTACGATAGCGTCAAAGACTGCGTACGGCTTCGTCATGAAGTACCTCGAGGACAAGGGCGCGCATCTGACGCGCGCCGACGTCGAACGGTACTGCGTGCGGTGTA
>CANQMJ010000049.1 GCA_947624945.1 uncultured Clostridia bacterium
ACGGCACGACGTACGCGACGCTGACGGGCGGCACATGGGAAGCGGGCAGCACCGACACTGCCGCCGGTCTTATGACTTTCGCGGGTGCTGACGAGTATATGCGCATCGATGGTCAGGCTGTGAGCGCGCGCGACCTTCAGGTACAGCTCAAGCTGAAAAACGACGGTGCGGGCAACGTTCTCTCGTTCGCGGGCACGAACGGCACGTTCGCGGTCACGCTCGACGATGAGGGCAAGGCTACGATGACGCTGACTGTCGGCGACAAGACGACGACGGTCACGTCGAATACGGCGCTGCCGAAGGGCGAGTTCGGCGAGCTCACGATCACGTTCGCGAACGGCATGGCGGGCGTCACCGTCAACGGTGACACTGCGTCCGTCGAGTCCGCGAATGTTCCCGCCGACATATACGCGACGTACGGCAAGCTCGGCGGCGGATTTAGCGGCACCGTCGACTCGCTCAAATTCCTCTATAAGGACACGGCGGGCGTGAAGCTTACGGCGGCGGAAGCCCCGTCCGAGCCCGAGGGCGGCGATACGGCTGCTCCCGCTGACACGAACGCAAACGAGCCCGCCGCAACAGGCGATAATGGCAGCGATGCTCCCGCAACGGAAAAGGCTGACGACGGAAAGTCGGGATGCGGCTCCGTGATGAGCGCAGGCGCCATGCTGTTCGCGCTCGCGGCTGCGGCGTATGTCGCAAAGAAACGCAGATAAAATATGACCAGTGCGGGGAGAAGATGCGGCGGCACGCCGCGTCCTCTCCCCATAATTTTCAAATGAACGCGCGGCGAGGTGGAGACATAGTGGATATCGTTGTTTGCATGGGAGAGGGAGCCGACAGGGACGAGGCGCAATCGCTGGCGTCAAGTCTCGGCGCGCCGTTTTGTGACGAGCCGGGCGACGGGCTCGCGCTACGTGTCGACGGCGGCGGGCTGTCGCTCGTCGGGTACGGGCTCGAGTACCGCGGCGATTTTGAGCAGATGATACGCCGCATCGAAAAGGGGCGGCTGTATCACGAGATGCTCGTCCACGTTGCAAAACCCGGCACTGACGGAGCGAAGGCGATCGACGCGGCGGCGGGCATGGGAGAGGACGCGCTGCTTCTCGCCGCATGCGGCTGCGAGGTGACGATGTATGAGAAAAACGTCGTTATCGCGGCGCTTTTGCGCGACGCGATGCGCCGTGCGGAGAAAAACGCGTTCCTCTGTGACATAATAGGAAGGATGCGTCTTATCGAGGGCGACAGCGTCGAGCTTATGCAGACGACGGACGAAAAAGTCGACCTCGTCTACCTTGACCCGATGTTTCCGAAGCGTAAAAAGTCGGGACTTATAAACAAAAAGCTCCAGCTCATACAAAAGCTTGAGCAGCCGTGCGGCGACGAAAAAGCCATGCTCGACTCAGCGATAGCGAAGCATCCGAAAAAGATAGTCATAAAGCGTCCGCTAAAGGGCGGGTATTTTGCCGGCGTCAAGCCGAGCTACACGGTCAAGGGCAAGGCGATCAGATACGACTGCATCGCGATGCCGTAAATAACGAAACGGAGCCGTGCGGCATATGCCGCACGGCTCAAATAGTTTTCACGGTTTACTCGTATTTTGTCCATACGACGGTATCGTCGTGCGGCATGACGAAGCACGTCTCGCACGCGGACGCGTCCGCGATCTCGCCGTGCGATATACGCCATCCCGCAAAGCGTTTGCCGCCGCACTCGGGCATCGCCGACAGCGTGACCGTGCTGCCTACGTCGGCGAATATGCCGCGCGAGCAGCCGTTTGCCTCGCCGTCATGTACGAACACGGCGCGCTTTTTCATCGCCGACAGTCGGCACAGCCGCCAGTACCCGCCGCGCCGCGTTTCATCCGTCGTTACCGTCAGCGGCGTGCCGGTGTTCGGGCGTCCCGCAAGGACGAGACGCGCGCCGCCGCACTCGACGAGGCAGAAGCCTCCGTCGCCGTAGAGCGTCACCGTGAACGCGGACTTGCGCTCGCCTGCCGTTATGCGGTCGCCGTCGCAGTAAAGGTATCCGCCCGCCGCGCACCTGATGTATACGGTATAGACGCGCTCGATGTCGCCGTCCTCGTCGACGACGGTCTTGACGTCCTCGCCCTCGACGGCTTCAAACACGAATGTTTCGCTGTCCTTTGCCGTCAGCATCTTTTCTTCGCTTTCAACGACGCAAGCGTGACCGTCCGCGCCAGCCGCGTCGACATGAAATCCGCCGTGCGGGAGAAGCATCACATAACCCTCTCCGAGCGAAATCTCATCGTTGTGAGCGTCCGGCTCGGGATAGTTGAGCGTGAAATTACGTCCCGTGAAGTCCTCCTCGGGGTCGTCGCGCAGTCCCGTCACATGAACTCTGTCGGGAACCGGTGTCCACGCGCCGTCGAGGTCGCGGTATGGGTATATCTTCGAGAAAAATTTGTACGCGTCGATGTCGTAATTATAGAGCTCGCGGCGCGTGTTGATCGGGCCTCTCGTTCCGTCCCAGCCGTCGTCGGCATTGCATTCGTTCATGACGTTGAACCATATCGCCGACAGCGTCGCGAAGTATTCGTCCGAATTCGATATCGCGTACGTGTTCGGCCACAGTCCCGCCGCTCTCGCGTGACGGTACAGCATTTGAAACTCGGTGTAGAGCGAGCGGTCCTCCATCCTGTCGATGCCCGCTATTTTGACGCCGTGACCGAACTCGTGTATCATGATGTTTTCGTTTATGTAGTGCGTAGTGTAGTCGGGGTCGGGGAGCGGCTCGCGGTCGCGCCGCCAGTGCCAGATGTTGCACTCCGTTATGCTGCACGCGATGCCGCCGAAGCCCTCGACATAGAGCGAGCCGACGTGATAGCCCGCCCTGTGCTCGGGTATGTGGTACGCACACTCGCCTTTGCCGAATATGGACAGCGTCGCGCCGGACTTCACCATCTGCGCCGCCACCTCGGGGCACGCGGAAAGCTGTATGTCGACGAGCTCGCACGCGCGCTCGACGGTTTTCTGTCCCCACAGAAGCGCTGCCGAACCCTTGACGACGACGCCGGACTTCGACGTTTTGTAATACTTGTAGTAGTCCTCGTGCGGAGCTGTGAGCACGGTATCGCCGAGCGTCACCGTGACCGACGGCGCGCCGTCGCCGACAGGGAGCGCGTCGCGCAGGCGAAGCGTCGTCATGCGGCAGAAATGGACGTGGCCGCGGTGACCGTAACGGCGCTCGAGTTCGAGCGTCTTGCCGTCGAGGGTGACTGTGTATTCGTCCGTTTTCGGCTCCGCGCCGAACTCGAAGTCGCCGTCGAAGTATATCTCGACGTCGCGGTCGTTTATGCGGCGCGCGTGCGTGGCGTGTATCTCGTATCCGCTCTCGTAGGGCAATAGCTCGACGGCGCAGACGCCGTATCTCGCTGCATCCTCATTCTTATATATGCGCGCCATCCCCTTTACGAAATCGTCGGCGGTGCCGCCTTCCTCGCAGCCGAGCGTGCGGTTGTCGTATGCTTCGTAGAGCTCGCCGAACGTCGGAAACGTCTTTACATCGCCGACGCGCTTGTACATCATCTCGTGCAGGTACGGGCGCTTTTGGAAGATGATAAGATCGCCGGGGGCGAGCGCGCGGCGTTTTTCGTCGTACAGACGCACCTCGACGGTCTTTGTTCCGTCGTGGATCAAATCGTACGGTCTTCCGTTCAGCTTCATGTATACTGTGTTCATATTGCCTCCGTGTTACATAATTTATAAAATTATTGCGCACTTTTTTATTTTCGCTGATTGATTGTAGCATATTATGCGTGCATATGCAAGGGGATAACTGTACCGATATTCAAATAAAGACGATTTTGACGGGTTGACACGGGGGAACATATGTGGTTTAATAAAGTCAGGGCAGCGATCCCGTTATTTGAAATGAGGTAAGAGCATGAACGCAGAACAGAGGAAATTCCGAGAGGATTATCTTTGCAGGATAAACGAGACGATAGAGCGCGGACGGTACAAGCCGAGCTGGGATTCGCTCGCGCAGTATGAAACGCCGCGCTGGTTCCGCGACGCGAAATTCGGCATATTCATACACTGGGGCGTTTACAGCGTGCCCGCGTTCGGCAGCGAGTGGTATTCGCGTTCGATGTACATCGAGGGGACGCGCGAGTTCGAGCATCACGTAAAGACGTACGGTCCGCAGCGCGATTTCGGATATAAAGATTTCATACCGATGTTCAAGGCGGAGAAGTACAGCGCCGACGAGTGGGCGGAGCTGTTCTCCGAGGCAGGCGCGAAGTACGTCGTGCCCGTCGCTGAGCATCACGACGGGTTCCAGATGTACAAAAGCGAGCTGTCGGAGTGGAACGCGTACAACATGGGACCGAAGCGCGACACTCTCGGCGAGCTGAAATCTGCGTGCGAGCGTCGAGGCATGAGCATATGCGCGTCGTCGCACAGAGTCGAGCACTGGTTTTTCATGGGTCACGGCAAGGACTTCGACTCCGACATAAAGGAGCCGATGGAGTGCGGCGACTTCTACTGGCCCGCGATGCCGGAGCCGAATCATCAGGACCTGTTCAGCACGCCGACGCCGACGGACGAATATCTGACCGACTGGCTCCTTCGCTGCTGCGAGCTCGTGGACAGATACGCGCCGAGGCTCGTCTACTTCGACTGGTGGATACAGCACAGCGCAGTCAAGCCGTACCTTATGAAGTTCGCCGCGTACTACTATAACAGAGCCGCCGAGATGGGGTACGAACCCGTCATATGCTATAAGCACGACGCGTTCGCGTTCGGATGCGCGACGGTCGATGTGGAGAGGGGACAGTTCGCGGACTGCAAGCCGTACCCGTGGCAGACAGACACGGCGTGCGCATACAACTCGTGGTGCTACACGGAGAATAATCACTTCAAGGACCCGCTCTCGATAATACGCGATTTCGTAGACATCGTGTCGAAGAACGGCAATCTGCTCTTAAACGTCGGTCCGCGCGCGGACGGCACGATAACGGAAGAAGATGCGAATATTCTCCGCGCTATCGGCGGCTGGCTCAGGACGAACGGCGAGGCGATATACGGCACGCGTCCGTGGCGCGTATCGGCGGAGGGCCCGACAGCGATACCTGAGGGACAGTTCACGGACGGCGCGAAGAAGGATTTCACGTCCGACGACGTGAGATATACGTGCCGCGGCGGCTCGATATATGCGTTTGTGATGAAATATCCCGAGTCGGGCGAGGTGAGATTCCCCGCGCTCGGAGAGAGGGACGCGTCGTCGAAGCCGAATTTCCACGGAATAATAAAGAGCGTGTCCGTGCTCGGCTCGGACGAGGTACCGGTTTGGGAAAGATGCGAGGACGCGCTGCACGTAAAGACGACGACGGTCAAGAGCGAGGCGCCCGTCGCGTTCAAAATAGAGGTAATGTGACCTTTTTCGGGTGAAAAAATGAACGAGATCTATAAGCGGTACGACCGCGGCGCGCTGTCGGTCGTATACGTCAAAAACGAGCATGGCAGGATAGGTGCGCTCGTACTGCCGCGCGAACGCGCGGACGATGTCGACGAGCGTGCGCTGCGCGAGCGCGAGATAGAGCCGCTCGTGCAGCTGTATGTGCGCGGCGACAGGCTGCCGTCCGGCTATGCGAACGGCGCGACGATGTGCGGCTCCGGCTCGACGGACGCGATGTCGTTTGTGCACCAGTACGAGGACGGCGACGCGATAGTGACCGAGCTGTCGGACGGACGCGGCAGGGAAGCGGTACACACGCTCATACTTGACAAAAGCGTCCGCGCGGTCGAGACGTACGCGGAGCTCAAAAACGCGTCGCAGGGCGATATATGCGTCGAGATGATATCGAGCGGGACGCTCGGCATGCTGTCGCCGTTTCTTTCGGGCGAGCAGACGGACTCGCTCGAGATAATGACGGCGCGCAGCTTTTGGAGCTCGGAGGGGCGCATGGCGACCGCGAGCGCGGAGGACGAAGCGCTCGAGGTGAGCTGGCAGCGGTCGGGGGTGCGCGTAAAAAAGATAGGTCAGACGGGGTCGATGCCGGTGCGCGGCTTTTTCCCGTTTATGGCGGTGCGAGACGTGAAGTCGGACGTGACGTGGGCGTTTGAGGCGGCGGTTGCGTCGTCGTGGCAGATAGAGGCGCGCAGACGCGACACGGGACTGTCAGTCGGCGGCGGGCTCGCCGACTACGATTTCGGTCACTGGTGCAAGACGCTCGCGCCGGGCGAGAGCTTCAGAACGCCGTCCGCGTATATGACAGCGGCTGTCGGCGGCGTCAACGAGGCGTCATCGCGCATACTCGACATACACAGAAAAAAGATGCCGAAAACGCTTGACGAACTGCCCGTTATGTTCAACGAGTACTGCACGACATGGGGTTCGCCGTCGCATGAAAATCTGTCAAAGCTCACGGATGCGCTTCGCGGACGCGGATTCGAGTATCTCGTCATAGACGCGGGCTGGTTCCGTGACAGGGACCACGGCTGGTGGGAGACTGTCGGCGACTGGAACGTAGACGAGGCGGACTTGTTCCCGCACGGCATGGGAGCCGTGACGGCGATGATAAGAGACGCCGGCATGACGCCGGGCATATGGTTCGAGCCCGAGGTTTGCGCGTCAGCGTCGAGATTGCACGATAAGGAGCAGATGCTGCTTCACAGAAACGGCTTCGTTATCGACACGGGCTCGCGTCGGTTCCTCGACATGAGGCGCGACGACGTGCGTCGGTATCTGCGCGAACGCGTCGTCGGCATGATAAAGAAGTACGGATTCGGGTACGTGAAAATAGACTACAACGACTGCATCGGCATCGGCTGCGACGGCGCGGAGTCGCTCGGAGAGGGACTGCGGCAGAATATCGAGGCGAGCCGCGATTTCTTCCGCGAGCTGCGCGAGTCGTGCCCGGGCATCGTGATGGAGAACTGCGCGTCGGGCGGGCACAGGCTCACGCCGTCCATGATGGAGCTTTTTGACATGGCGTCGTTCTCGGACGCGCACGAATGCGTATACATACCGATAATCGCGGCGAATCTGCACAGGCTGATACTGCCGGCGCAGAGTCAGATCTGGGCGGTGCTGCACGGGAGCGACGACATGCGCCGCATACACTATTCGATGGTGAACACGTTCCTCGGCGTTATGTGTCTGTCGGGAGACGTGTATTCGCTCGACGGTGAGAAATGGCGTCTCGTCGGCGACGACATCGCGTTTTATAAGCGTGTGCGCGGGATAATACGCGACGGCGAGTCGAAGCTCTACAGGCACGGCGTGACGTCGTACCGCGACCCGCACGGGTGGCAGGCGGTCGTAAGGACGTGCGGCGACAAGGCGCTCGCGGTCATACACGCGTTCGGCGGCGATCACGACAAAATCGGGGTGCCGGTCGGAGATTATACGATATCCGACGTATGCGAGTACGGGGCGCACGGCGCGAGCGTCGTCGACGGCGTGCTCACCGTCAGGATGGAGCACGACTTCGACGCCGTCGCGGTGCTGTTGAAAAAAGCGTGAGGCGGACGAATAAAAAACGGCAGGGGATGCGGTCTTCGCATCCCCTGCTTTTGCGTGCTTCGGCGCGCTTTTGCGCGGTCATTCCTTTTTCATCAGCTCGGACGCGGTCGTCGCAAGTCCCGCGAGCGACTGTATCTCCGACGGAATGATTATCTTCGTCGATTTGCCGTCCGCGGCCTGCGCGAACGCTTCGAGTCCCTTGATGGCGATATAGCCCTGACCGGGAGCTGCTTCGTTTATCATGCGGACGCCGGCGGCTGTCGCCTCCTGAATTTTGAGTATAGCCTCGGCTTCGCCCTCGGACTCGCGTATCTTCGTCTCCTTGACGGCCTCTGCGCGGAGTATCGCCGACTGCTTTTCCGCCTCGGCTTCGAGTATCATCGACTGCTTTTTACCTTCCGCGACGAGTATCTGCGCGTTCCTTTCGCCCTCCGCGCGAAGGATAGCCTCGCGGCGCTCGCGCTCAGCTTTCATCTGCTTCTCCATCGCGTCCTGGATCTCCTTCGGCGGTATGATGTTTTTGAGCTCGACTCTGTTGACCTTGATGCCCCACGGGTCGGTGACCTCGTCGAGTATCGCGCGCATCTTTGTGTTGATGACGTCGCGCGAGGTGAGCGTGCCGTCGAGGTCAAGCTCGCCTATGATGTTTCGCAGCGTCGTCGAGGTGAGGTTCTCGATAGCGGATATCGGGTTGACGTGACCGTATGCGTAGAGCTTGCAGTCAGTGATCTGATAGAACACGACGGTGTCTATCTGCATCGTGACGTTGTCCTTCGTGATGACGGGCTGCGGAGGGAAGTCGGCGACCTGCTCCATCAGGATGACGTTCTTCGCAACGCGGTCGATGAAGGGTATCTTGAAGTGCAGCCCCGTCTCCCATGTTGTGAGGTAGCGCCCGAGACGTTCCACGACGGCGGCGCGTGCCTGCGGCACGATGCGAATGTTGCAGACGATGAGCAGAATGAGCAGTATCGCGACTGCGATGAGAGCCGTGAGCCCGCCGGTCGAGATGAGTGCGACGTTTGTGATAAGCATAGTTTTTTCTCCTTTTAGATTGATTTATTATACCGGAGACGTTTTATTTGTCCCCATTGTACTCCGTTTTGTGACTTTTGTCAATCATTTTGCGTGAACGCGTTTATTTTCTGTAGCGCCAGCTGTAAATTCCGTCGCTCAGCTTGTCGAATACGCCGAGGCTTTGCAAAACTGCCGCTATCGCAGTTATGACAGCGAGCACGGCAAGCGCGATCAGGCATATGCCGAACAGCATTGCCGCTGCCTTTATCAGTTTCAGTCCGAGCATGAAAAACCACACCGCGAGCGCTATGCATATTGCAGTTGCAACGATGCCGCCGATGATGCGCCAGACGCGCACCCATCGCGGGAGCTTGCCGTTCGCGCCGTCGTGCGCGATCTTTTGCGACACATCGAGCTTCATCATATCTAAAATCAAATCGAATATAGTGTTCATGCTGTCTCCTTTATTTTTTCCTGTATGTGAAATTCAGCTTATCTTCTATTTTCCGTTCAGCCTCGTCGAGCCTGCCCGTGCTTTTGACGATACAGTATATCGCGATGAGCGCCTCGGCGAGCGCGAACACACCGAATATGACTCCGACCTCGACAAGTCCTTCGTCAAACGCGACGTACGCCGTCTTTCCGAATATGCAGGCGAAATATCCGAATACGGCGCTCTCTGCGAGTCTGAACAGCACGCGCAAGATGCGACTGACGGTCAAAATGCGCTTTTTATCCGGGTCTGCGTCGGGGATATCGTCCCCGGTGAGCAGATGAATGATGAGTTTCTTCAGAAAAAAATTCATTTTACACTGTCGCGCTCGAGCGCGTTTACGAATGCGGTGCCCGCATAGACGCGGTACCCGCCGACCTCAAAGCCGTTGTCGATAGGGACGTTTATGCCGTCGCGTCCCGTCAAAAGCTCTGCCGGCACCGGATTTACGACGAGTATTTTTTCCGCGTCCGCGTCCGTATCATACGCGTATGTATAACATCTGACGTAGTGCATCCATGTCACTCTCAAAAACCGTACCGCGTGTATGAACGCGCACGTTCCGTTGTCGTAGATGGCGAGCGGGTCGCGGCGGGTCGGCGCGCTTATGAGCTTGCACGAATACGTTTTGCCGTTCGCGGATACGCGGAAACTCTCGCCGTCCGTCATCGTGAACACGGACAGTATCGGCTTCGATATAGGCGTTATATCAAATCCGCGCGACTTGCAGCTCGACGCGATGGTGCGGTAGAATTTCATGCGCTTATAAAACGCGCGGACATAGCGGAAGACGAAGAACGCGGCAACGGCAACGGCGACGACGATTAGCGTGCGGAGCGTGAAAAGCGACTGTATCAGCTTTGCAGCAGACCTGAATAACAGGATGAAATGCGGAGCCATTACGCCTATAACTGCCCACGGAATGATGCCGATAAGTTCCATGCGTGTTATATCGGATTTCTGACGCTTTTTGTTCGGATGCTCGATGTGGTCGCGCATCCATACGCCGCACGCGCCGAGGAAACCGAGCGTAAACAGTACGAACAACGCGCACACAAGCATCAGCTTCAGCGCCCACTCGTTCATAACGGGCGCGCCGCCGTTCGTAAACGAAACTTTTAACTCCGTGAACGTCCACTCAAGCGGCAGAAGAAGATAGACGAGCGCCGCAAGACCGTATGCAGCATAGAATTCGACGCTGTGAAAGATGAATGATAATCTTGCCCCGACCCCTATAACGGGATCGCCCAAGATGAATTTTTGCTCGAGACCTCCGAGATCGACCGCCGCGACCTTCAGCAAATTGTAAAACAGCGGTAAGAACAGGATCGTATGCAAGATTGGCAATAATCTGTCGTCGATCATGTCGTCAAGAAATGCGTCATTCTGTACATCTGCTGTGATGAAGCGAAAGATCAGCATAACAACTATCATGTCTATGCATACTACCGCGCTGTTGACGAGCGCGTTGACGATCGGATTCATCTTCTTTTTTGTGCTGTTTTGATCGTGGCTTTCCATACCGCTTCCTTTCTTTTTATGTTATTTTATATGCTCTGCAATCGCCTCCGACGCGTCCTTGAGCGCGTCCGCGACCGATTTCGTCCCGGTTATAACGTCGCTGAATACGACGTTTACGATGTCGAGCGAGCCGCTGTCGCAGACGGCGGCGCTGCCCATGGAGTCGATGACGTCAAAATAATCGTTCACGAATGTCGGCGAGAATTCGCGCCATTTGACAAATACTTCCTCGTCCTCGGGCAGACCGGCGGTCATGTATATGCGGCGCATATAGGACATAAGCGACTCGCACACGGGTATGCCGTATCTCGCCGCCGTCTTGTGCTGCGCGTCGAATCCGACCGCGGACTCGACGAACGCACGCGCAGCGTCGACGTTTTTCGTATTTGCGCTGACGGCGAGCCAGTGACCGACAGTGGGCGACGGCGCGCCGCCGTCGACGGTGGGAAGCGTGAACCAGACGGGCGTCTCGCCGTTATTTATCGCCGCGTCGTAGACGCGTCCGATGATGACGAGCGTTTCGGAGTCGCTGATGTAAAACAGCGTTTTACCGTCGATGAACGCGTCGACTTCGTCGCCGAGCGTCTCGTATGAGTAGATGTAGTCGGCGGCTTTGCCCGCGTATATGCCCGGATATATGATGTCAACGGCATTTGTCAGAGCTGTGAAGGCGCTTTTTTCGTCCGCGATACTTGATGGCGTGATGCCACAGTGCATGGCGAGCGTCGCGGGAATAGTCAGGTCGGCGAACGCGCGTCCGCCGTCATTTACGTATCCGCCGACGGCGGAGGCGAAGTCGGAGAGCGACGCGCCGTCGCCGTAGGGAATGCCGAAGCGCTGTATGCGCTCCTTCGTCGTGAATACGAAGCCGAGGCTGTAATCGAGCGGCGCTGTGTACTGCGCGCCGTTATATCTGCCGCCCGCCATGACGTTTTCGTTGCAGCCCGACAGGTCGACGCCGAGCTTGTCGAGGTCGTAGAACGCGCCCGCGTTCATGAGACTTATCGCGTTCGGCACGGTTGCGGACGTGCCGGTTGTGTTTTCGGCGAGAATGACGTCGGGACCGTCGCCGGAGCGCAGCTTTTCGTCGAGCAGGGAAGCGAACTCGTCGGCAGCCATCGTTGTGTAGTCGTAGGAGACGACCTTCACGTCGGGATTTTCCTTCATGAACTGCTCGACGAGCAGCTTCATGTATTCGCCGTTGAAGGCGTCATAGTAGACGGTGAGCGTCGGCGGCTCGTTGGTGTCTGCGGGAGCGTCCGACTCCGTGACGGGCGATGTCGGCTCTGTCGCGGGCGCTTCGGTGTCTGTTGCGCCTGCGCTGTCGGTTTTAGCATCCGTTATCGGCGCGGACTGGACGTCACCGTTTGTGTCGTCGGCTTCGTGAGTCCCGGCGCATGAGCAGAGCGCAAATGCGCACAGAGCGATCGTGAAAATCGAAATGAACGCGGACATCTTTGCCGATGTGCGCTTTTTCTCCTTTTTGCCGTCGAGCATACCACAGAGTGCGCTGCCGCTGTATACGGTGTGACCGTCTATGACGTCGCCGTCGGCGACCGGCTCCGTCGTGTTGCCCGCGACGCGGCGCATCTCGACAGATACGGGGTTGACGCACAGTATCCGAACTGCGTCCGAGAATTCGACATCATCGGTATCGCTTTCGACGGCGTATTCCACTGCGTCGCCGCCGTTCATGTGCGCGACTCTCGGCATCATCATGTCGCGGTCGATGTTGACGAGTCCGCCCATCGCATTGTATTTCATGTCGGTGAGATACATGCCGGCGTTCGACTTCGTCATGTAGTGGTCGATGTCGGAAAGCGTGTACGTGTCGCGCAGACGCAGGCACGTGAAGAATCTGATGAGATAGCGCGTGCCGTCCTTTGTAACGGCGAGCTCGGGAGAGTCGTTTTTGATGAATACGGACTTGTAGGGCGACGCGAGTATTTCAAGCGCGTAGCCGTGTTTTTTGCATATCGACTTGATCCTATGTACGAGCGCGAAGCGTTTGCAGAGCGCGCGTATGTACTTGAACGATTTGCAGACGAGCGTTATCGCCGCGGCGGCGACTGCTGCTGTGACGATCAAAATTAACCAGCTTTCAAGATTGATATCCATGTTGCCCCCTCATTTATGCGGGACGTGGTCTATGCTGACCTTTAGTGATGTGACTATGATATATCACACGCATTTTCCAAACAAGCGAGCGCTTCTGAAATAAAAGTTAAGCGCCGCTTCAGTTGTCGATTTTTACCGGTTCCGTTCGCCTAATAAAAGTACTTTTTGAGGTTACGCTCCTTTCTTTTTGTCCGCGTTCCACGGACGGCGCACGATCAGCTTTACGCCCTCGATCCTTTCGACCGTCACGCGTTCGCCGATGTCGATGAGCTCGCCGCTCTCCGACCTCGCCGTCCACGTTTGACCCGCGACCGTCACCTCGCCGCTCGGCAGGTCGTTGTCGATCTTCACCGTTACGACGGCTGTCATGCCGACGACGCGGTCGGCGTTCGTGGGCGTCCGCTTGACGCGGCGCAGCTTGTCGCGGAAGAACACGTTCGCGATAACGAGCGTTATCGCCGACACGCCGATGTAGGTGACGATCTGTATCGGTATCGGCACCTCGAACACGGCGAGCAGCAGGCATATGAAGCCCGCGGGCATGAACCATATCGTGACGAGTCCCGCAGTCGCCGCCTCCATCAGCACGCAGAGTATGAGCGACAGCGTCCAAACGTATGCCATGTAGTCCATCATAGCTTTTGTCTCCTTTTGAGGAATTTTTAGATATTTTATCGGGTACGTTTAATCTTGAGACAAGTATAGCATGCAATCACACGATTGTCAATAGAATTTTGAGAATTTTTATAAAAATTTTTGCACCGCATCGAGCATTCAAAAAGACGCGCCGCAATATCCGCGCTTTGCGTGCGCGGCGCTTGCGAAAAAAGCCGTGAGCGGGAAAGCTGTTTTTCCCTCCGAGTTATGAATAAGGCGGCATCTCTAATATTTATGTTGATTTTTTGTTGCTGTTACGGTATAATTTAATCACAATGCAAGTATAAGACCGTATATTTGAAACGACGGATTTTGTGAAAGTTTCGAATCGAAAAGGAATTATGTATGGGAAAAGAATTATTTGACAACATACCGAGCAAGATCGGAGATCTTTTGAGCGATGTAAAAAACGGAAAGATCGGACTTCCCGACCTGCAAAGACCTTTCGTTTGGAAGGACAGCAAAGCGCGCGACCTGTTGGACTCCATGCTGAAGGGATATCCGATAGGATATATAATGCTTTGGCAGTCGCCGGAGGATTATGAAACGGTAAGTCGCATAGGAACAAATCATAAAACATATAACCGTCCCGATTATCTTGTCATCGACGGACAGCAGAGATTGACCGCGCTGCTTGCCTCGATATCGGGTATATCGGTAGTGGACAATAATTATAATAAACGCCGTATTCGCATTTCCTTTAATCCTTTGACACGTGAATTTGCAGTTTGGACGGAAGCATTTGAGCGCAATCCGGAATGGATAAGCGAAATCAGTGCCGTTTTTGATGCCGATAGTGAACACAATGTATCAAAGTTCAGGCGTCATTTTATCAAGGAATGTAATGCAGGCAGAGAGAAAAACGGCAGAGAGCCTCTCTCTGATGATGAAGAAGAAAAAATTGAAACAAATATCAACGATTTGCTCAATCTGTCGATATATACGCTGCCGACACTTAGGATCAACACAAAGGCTACGGAAGAGGATGTCGCCGAGGTGTTTGTCCGCGTAAATTCAGGCGGACAAAAGCTGACCGAGAAAAACTTCATTGAAACGCTGCTCGCAGTCTACGACAACGATGTTCACGACAAAATAGACAAATTCTGCGCCGATTCCCGCATCCCGACAGACGGCACATCGTATAATTTTATATTAAAGGTCGACCCGTCTCATCTTATCCGCATGGCTGTCGCGGTCGGATTCCGCCGCGCTCGTCTGCGGTACGCATATATGCTTATGCGCGGCAAAGATCTCGATACTGGACTTGTGACGAAAGAAGAGATGGACAAGAACCTGGATAAGTTCAAAAATGCTCTTGACAAAGTTACAAATCTGAACGACTGGCATACGTTTATGCGCCTTTTTTCCGATGCGGGATATGTAAACAGCAGTATCGTCGCGTCGTCAAATGCCGTCGTGTTCTGTTATGTTTTATACCTTATCGGAAAATACGATTACAAGGTACAGCCTCTGACCCTGCAAAAAATAATAAAGAAATGGATATTCATGTCAACAATTACGTTTTTCTACACAGGTTCAACTGAATCCGAGGTGGAAAAACAGTTTGCGGATTTAAGAAATGTAACGACCGCGGACGAGTTCGTCTCGTATTTGGACGGAGTAATATCGACAAGATTTACCGACGATTATTTCAATCTGACGCTGCCGTCGGCACTTATGAGCGCTGCGGCGATATCTCCCGCATGGTTCGGGTATATTGCCGCGCTGAACGTGCTCGGTACGCCCATGCTGTTTTGCTCGACACTGCTTAAGGAGCGAATGCTGCCCGGGTCGAGCGGAGACAAAAAAGCGATCGACAAGCATCATATTTTCCCGAAAAATTATTTGACGACGCTCGGGTATACGAGCGATCGCGAAAGAAATCAAATAGCAAACTTTACGTATCTCGACTACAACACAAACATTGATATTTCCGATGATCCGCCTGCAGAATATGTCGAAAGATACCGTCGTAAGCTCGGCGAGGAGGGCTACAGAAAAACATGCGATGAGAACGCGTTACCGATCGACTTTGAAAAAATGTCATATCCCGATTTCCTCGAAAAGCGCAGGAAGCTCATGGCAGGTATAGTAAAAAAAGCGTATCTGAAGCTTTGTGAATGAACGGAGTTGAAATTCATATTATGACAAATGCAACGGAGCACATCATGCTTACTATCGCATACAAAAACGGCGCGGGCGAAACGCTCGCCGCCTCACAGTCTGTGGCGGGTGACGCGCATCTCTGCGTCGAGACAGATGAAAAAAGCGCCGACGGCGCCATCGTTATAACATGCGAGCCGCGCTCGCACTTGTGGGTGAAGCTCGATGCGGCGATAATGCCGGGCGAGGTCTACGTACCGACGGGAGAGATGATATGGCGCATACCGACGGGACGCGAGCGCGACGCGTATTCGCCAGCCGTATTCGTGCCGGGGCGTCACGTCGTCACCGCGCGCGTTATGGCGGCGGACGAGACGCGCGTGCGCCGCAACTTGGCGTGCAACCCCGCCGACGTGCGTGGAGAGTCCGATTTTTACCCGCACTGCACCGCGAACGCGGAGACGCGCGGTGAGGCGCTGTTCGCGGCGCGCAATGTTATCGACGGTTACCGCGTGAACTCGGGGCACTGGGGGTGGCCGTATCAGAGCTGGGGCATCAACGGACGCGCGGACGCGTACTGCACCGTCGACTTCGGACGCGAGGTGGAGATAGATGAGGCGGCGCTCGTGATACGCGCCGACTTCCCACACGACGCGTGGTGGAAAAGCGGGCACATCGAGATGTCGGACGGCGGCGCCGTCGACTTCGAGCTGCGCAAATGCGCCGAACGGCAGTAAATAT
>CANQMJ010000050.1 GCA_947624945.1 uncultured Clostridia bacterium
CCCGAATAAGGTCCTGACGATGGCGACGCTTGCAGTCGCGCTCATATTCTTCATATCAGAGGCGCGCTTCCGCGTGTCCGAGCCGCGCCCGTGGCTGTTCACGCTCGCTGGATTCGCGACGATCATCTTCGGCGGACTTTATGCTGTCCCGAATGCGATACTTCTCATTATGAATCGCTATCCCGACGATATAAGCGTCACAAGAGAGCTTATGATACTGTGCATCTTCGCATATACGCTCGCGCGTATGTTTGTGGCGGCACGCACGGTCGGGCTCGTTGTCGATAATGCAGACGATGAAAACGACGCAGATGAATCCGACGACGCAGACTTTGACACGGACGATGACATCGAAAAAGCACCTCAGAAAACGCGCCGCCGCCATATCAGCGAATACGATATGTACGACGATGACGACGCGGACAGCGGGTATGTTAACGACGCACGCGGCGGCAGATATCAAAAACGGTAAATCGAAACAATCGAAATAAAATATAAGGAGATCATCATGGACGACAACAAGTACACGGATATCCCGATGCCCACGCTCTCGCTCGGGGGAGAGGCGGCGGCAGCCGCGCCGGAGCTGACGCTCCCGTCAGAGGAAAAGCACGAGCCGACGCCCGAGGAAACGAAGATCGACGACAGCATGCTGTCAGAAGAAGAAAAGGCAGCCGTCGACGAATTCGCGGAAAAGATAGACATCACCGACAGTCAGATCGTGATGCAGTACGGCGCGCCCGCGCAGACGAAGGTGTCGCAGTTCTCAGACACCGCGCTCGAAAAGGTGCGCACGAAGGACCTCGGCGCCGTCGGCGACGATATAACAAAATTGATAACCGAGCTCAAGGGTTTGTCCATCGATGAGGAAGAAAAGGGCTTCCGCGGACTGTTCCGCCGCCAGACCAACAAAATAGAGGCGCTCAAGGCAAAATACGACAGCGCGGAGGAAAACGTCGATAAAATATGCTCCGCTCTGCGCGACCATCAGATACAGCTTCTCAAGGACGTGTCGACACTTGACCGTCTGTATGCCGTCAATCTCTCATATCAGAAAGAGCTGACGATGTACATCCTTGCCGGCAAGAAGAAGCTCGAGCAGGAACGCACAACGACTCTCGTCGAGCTGTCGGAGAAGGCGAAGAAAACGGGACTCGCCGAGGATGCGCAGGCTGCACGCGATTTTTCAGATCTGTGCGAACGCTTTGAAAAGAAACTCTACGACCTTGAACTGACGCGCATGATCTCGATACAGATGGCGCCGCAGATAAGACTGATCCAGAACAGCGACACGATGATGGTGGAAAAAATACAGTCCACGCTCGCGAACACGATACCGCTGTGGAAGTCGCAGATGGTGATAGCGCTCGGACTGTCGCATGCGTCGCAGGCGATGGAGGCGCAGCGCGAGGTGTCCGAGATGACGAACGCGCTGCTTAAGAAAAACGCAGACGCGCTCAAGACGAGCACTCTCGGCGTCGCGAAGGAATCCGAACGCGGCATCGTCGACATGGAAACGATAACATATACGAACCAGCAGCTCGTCTCGACTCTCGAAGAGGTCATACGCATACAGGATGAGGGACGCACGAAGCGCCGCGAGTCCGAGGCGGAGCTCGTCAGGATCGAAGCCGAACTCAAGCAAAAGCTGCTTGACATCAACGATATCAAAAAGTAAATCGGTAAATGCTTTGAGGAGGGCGAGGGTGAGACCTTTTTGAAAGAAGGTCTCACCCTCGAAACAGTACTTGACTATATTAAACGTAGATTCTCTTTCGCTCGCATACGGAGCAAAGGTGATAATCGAAAATATCAGCTTTACGATAAACGAGGGCGACAGACTCGGCATCGTCGGCGTGAACGGAAGCGGCAAAACGACGCTGCTCTCTATGATAACGGGCGATATCACGCCCGATACGGGCGGCGTCTACATCGCCAAAGGCAAAACGGTCGGACTTCTGCGTCAGAACGACGCGTTCTCGGCGGCGGACAGCTGCGGCGACACCGTGCTTGAGCAGATGTACGGCGCGTTCCCGCGCCTGCTCGAGATAGAGGCGAGGCTGTCGGTGCTCGAACGCATGATAACGGTGCTGCCGCCCGGCGGCTACGGGTGCATGTCGGCGCTGCGCGAGCACGACGAGCTGACAGCCGAGTACCGCGACGGCGGCGGACTCTATTTCCGCTCGCGGTGCGTGTCGGTACTTTCAAAGCTCGGCTTTGACGAAACCTATCACACGCTGCCGATATCGGCGCTGTCGGGCGGGCAGAAAACACGGCTCGCGCTCGCACGTCTTCTTTTGACCGAGCCCGACATACTTATGCTCGACGAGCCGACGAACCACCTCGACATAGAGTCGCTCGTATGGCTCGAAGGCTTTTTGTCCACATATAAAAAGACTGTCCTCGTCGTGTCCCACGACCGCTACTTCCTTGACCGCGTAACGAACAAGACGCTCGAGATCGAGCACAAGCGCTCGAAGCTGTACGACGCGCCGTATTCGGGTTATGCGGATCAGAAACGGCGCGACAGAGAGGCCGACGAGCGCCACTACGCGCAGCAGCAAAAGGAAATAAAGCATCAGCTCGATATCATCGAGCAGCAGCGCAGATGGGGTCAGGAGCGCAACTTTGTGACGATAAAGAGCCGCGAGCGGTATCTCGCGCATATGACGCTCATAAACAAGCCCGAATCGCTGCCTAAGTCGATAAAATTCCGCCTCGAATCGTCGGGACGGAGCGGCAACGACGTGCTCGACGTGCGCGGACTCACTATGGGCTTCGGCAACAACGTGCTGTTTTCCGATCTGTCATTTTCGGTGAAGCGTCTCGACCGCCTGTTCATACTCGGTGCGAACGGATGCGGCAAGTCGACGCTTATAAAACTCCTCACCGGGTCGCTTCTGCCGCTGTCCGGCGTCGTCGAATACGGCTACAACGTCGAGGTCGGATACTACGACCAGGAGAACCAGAACCTGACCGAGACGAACACCGTCATAGAGGAGCTGTGGGGTGAGTATCCGTCGCTGACGCAGACCGAGGTACGGAACGCTCTCGCGCGGTTTTTGTTCGTTGGCGACGACATAGAAAAGCCGATATCGGTGCTGTCGGGCGGCGAGCGTGCGCGGCTGACGTTCTGCAAGCTGATACTGTCAAAGGTCAATCTGCTCATACTCGACGAGCCGACGAACCACCTCGACATCAAGTCGCGCGAAGCGCTCGAGGACGCGCTGTCCGAATTCGACGGCACCGTCATCGCCGTGTCTCACGACCGCTATTTCATAGACAAGCTCGCGACGCGCATACTGCCGCTGTCGCGCGACTCCGTAAAGGTGTGGGAGGGCGGTTACGCCGACTATACGGCGCATCTTGAGTCTCCGACGAACGAAAAAACCGAGGAAAAGGACGAGACGTCGACGAACAAGGAACGCTATCTCGCCGCAAAGCAGGAGGCGGCGGCGCTGCGCAAGCTGCACCGCGAGCTCGAACGCATCGCGGAAGAATGTGAGCGCGCCGAAAAGGAACTCATCGACGTCGAGCAGGAGCTGTACGGCGACGCCGCCAGCGACTATATCCGCGCCGCCGAGCTCGACGACCGCAAAATGGAGCTCGAAAACAAGCTCTACGACCTCTACGCCCGCGAGGAGGAGATACGCGCGGAGCTCGGCGAGAGCGATGACGGCAAAGCGCCTGACGGCGAAAAGTAAACATAAAATCGGCAAGGCATACAGCCTTGCCGATTTTGTCTAAATACCGAGCTTTATAATGTGCTGTTATTGAAAATCAACCCGACCATTTCATCATCTGTGCTTCCGCATTTTTCGTAATTACCGTTAGTGTACTGATCTATTACAGAAAGCCAAAAATGCTGTGCCGGAATATTATCCTGCATTTGACATACCTCCCAGTTTCCCTTATACATGTCAAAAGCCATCGTTGAAGCAGTTCTTCCGATACCTTTGCGGCGATATTTTCTTGTAATGAAAAATTCGTCAATATTGTGTGATCGGTCGTCCTGCAAATATCTGTTCCCCTCTTCAGCGATTACCAAATATCCTGCAATTTTCCCGTCCACACGAATAAAATAATTCTGCATCTTCTCGTTACTTAAATAGTAATCTGCATCGCCGTAGAAGAAACCGTCTTCGGGAATATCATCGTTCAGATAGTTTGTAAAATCATAGTTAAAATTATATAAGTTTATCAGCTGTGAAAATGCTCTTTTTCCGGACTGTGTTATGCGGTCAAGCTGTATATTCATATTATGTAATATAATCTCCTTAAGAATTTCTATGTAACAAAACCTTTGCTATTTCAAGTTATGTGTGACAAAAAATGTTATTGATTTTATTGTGGGAACTTTAGGTTAAACTACAAAACCGGGATAAAATCCCGGTTTTGTTTTGGTGGAAACGGCTGGAGTCGAACCAGTGACCTCTTGGATGTCAACCAAGCACTCTAACCATCTGAGCTACGCTTCCGTGTTTTTTCTCTGATGCTTCGATAGTATACCACATCTCGGCGCCATTTGCAATAGTTATTTTCAAATTTTTGAGAAAAAATGTTTTACATATCAAATCTGCGGCGAAAATACATGTAGGAAAGGCAAATGTTGACTAAAAACTCACGTCATGATAAAATGAACGCGACAGCAAATACAAGCGAAAAGGGAAGTGCCAAATGATAAAAATCGCAGTTTTCGATTCAAAGCAGTACGACGTCGAGCCTATGGGACCGTGCGGCGAGGCGCGCGGAGTAGAGTTCAAATTCTTCGAGCCGAAGCTGACGTCGGACAC
This sequence comes from uncultured Clostridia bacterium, assembly GCA_947624945.1. Classification (GTDB taxonomy): domain Bacteria; phylum Bacillota; class Clostridia; order Oscillospirales; family CAG-272; genus DTU064. The sequence continues at coordinate 4,794 of CANQMJ010000050.1, forward strand.
GGTCGGACTCGCCGCCGGCTACGACGGCGTGTGCGTGTTCGTCAACGACACCGTAGACGCGCGCGTTTTAGACATGCTGACAGAGCAGAACATACGACTTCTGGCGCTGCGGTGCGCGGGCTACAACAACGTCGACGTAAAGCACGCATACGGACGCGTACACGTCGTGCATGTGCCCGCATACTCGCCGTACGCCGTCGCCGAGCACGCGATGGCGATGCTGCTCACGTCGGTGCGCCGCATACACAAAGCGTACGCGCGCACGCGCGATTTCAATTTCAGTCTGTCGGGACTCACCGGCTTCGACATGCACGGGAAAACTGTCGGTGTCGTCGGCACGGGACGCATCGGACGCGTATTTATCGACATATGCCGCGGCTTCGGCATGAACGTCATCGCATACGACAAATTCCCGGCGCATGATGCGAATATCGACTACGTGACGCTCGACGAGCTTTATGCGAGGTCGGATATAATATCGTTCCACTGCCCGCTGACGGACGAAACGTACCACATGCTGAACCGTGACTCGATAAAGACGCTGAAGCGCGGCGTCGTCATCGTCAACACGTCGCGCGGCGCGCTTATCGACGCTGAAGCGCTGCTCGACGGGATCAAGGCGCGCGTCATAGGCGCCGCATGCCTCGACGTGTACGAGGAGGAGTCCGACATCTTCTTCGAGGACAACTCGGGACACATCATGGACGACGATACGCTCGCGCGGCTTTTGTCGATGCCGAACGTGCTCGTCACGTCTCATCAGGCGTTTCTGACGCGCGAGGCGCTGCACAATATCGCGGAATGTACGGTCGACAACATCGTCACATTCTTTGAGCGCGGTACGTGCGACAACGAGCTCTGCTACCGCTGCGGCAAGACCGATACGTGCCGCGCACAGCGGATAGAGAAGTGCTTCTGAACGAAAAATCCCGACGACGAATTTATTCGCCGTCGGCGGGAGCCTCACTGTCGGTGTGTTCTTTATTGCGCCGTATAAGGACGACGATGAAGAATATGGCGATAGCGACGAGCGAGCCGCAGAAATCGAGCAGAATATCAAAAACAGAATTTGTGCGCCCGGTGTAGATCTGTATCGTTTCGTCCGTCGCCGCAGCGAGCAGACAGAAAAGCATCGGCAGCGACACGGCTGTCCACGCTCGCGATATGTCACGTCCTGTAAAATAGTATGTGATGGCAGCTGACAACGCGCCGAGACATGCAAACTCGGTGAAATGGGCGCATTTTCGCAGTATCTTGTGAAGCAGAGAGAAAAGCTCCGGCGTCGCGTCGACGCGGAACAGCGAAAGAATAAAACGGAGTATGCGCGAGGATTCGGCGTTCGAAGCTTCACCGGAAAAGAGAGAATGACCCCATATGAACGCGAGGTTGACGGCGCACACTGCCGCGAGTATGTATATCGTCTTTTTGCTGCGGGACATCGCTTTCTCCTTTATCTGCATTAACAGCATTATAATCTATATGCGGTCAAATGTCAAATATAAATGACGGCAAAAAATAAAATCAGCGCCCGTTTTGTAAAAATGTGCAGAAGTCGGCTTTTTGCGGGTCGGGGATTCGTCTATTTTCTCCACTTGAAAAAATCCGATATTGTGGTATAATATTTATGGTAAAGAATTTAGTTCTGTCGGAACGAAAACGGAGGTGACGCCGTATGGGAAGAGTTAAACGCGGGAACGTCAAAAAAGCGTTTATGCGCGAGCATGACTGTCGGTTTTGTCTTTATTTCGGTTCGTGCGCGCATAAGGAATGCATGTTTGACGATCCCGACAGCGACGGAGGCAAGCGCTGCCAGCCGTCGTGCGATGCGGAAAAACGCGGAGTTGACACGGAGGATGACATTGCCTGAGAGGACACTATGAGTAAGAGATATTCGATCGGAGAGAAAATTATTTACAGTCAATCCGGTGTTTGTCAGGTAGAGGACATAACAGTTGGAGAGTTTTACGGCGAAAAGACCGAGTATTACGTGCTTCGCCCCGTATACGATTCGGGCTCGCTCGTATATGTGCCGACAGACAACGAGCAGCTTACATCGCGCATACGCGGAGCGATGACGCGCGACGAGGTCGGAAGCCTCATCGAATACATGCCGAGCGCGGAAAACATTTGGATAGACAACGACAACAAGCGCAAGGAAGAGTATTCGGCGATACTGCTCGAGAATAAACCGAGACGGCTGACGGAGATGATATCGACGCTCCGCTCGCGCCGCGAGGAGCAACGGCTCAAGAAAAAGCGTCTGCACATAGCCGACGAGCATTTCCTCGAGCGCGCACAGCGCATACTGGGCGACGAGATATCGTTCGTTCTCGGTCTCGACAGAGGAGAAGTTGATTCTTATATTACCTCACGTCTGGCGCAGAGCGGCGTCAAGGACGCATAAGACGCGCGGTAAGCGCGGAAAAGATCGGGTGCGGGGAAGGAGCAGATGTTCTTTCCCCGCGCCGCGGTTTATCCGATAATTTTGGGAGGAATACGAAATGGACGTAAAAACAGTGGCGGCGACATACCGCGACTATCAAAAAAAGATACGCGCATACGGACACGCGTCCGGGGTTTTGACATACGACAAGGTGACGGGCGCGCCGAAGGGAGCGGAGGCGGGCGTATCGGAGACGCTCGAGGTCTTGAACGAAGCGTCGTACAGACTCGAAACGTCGAAGGAACTGCTCGACGCTGTCGACTTTCTTTATGCGCACAGGGACGGACTCGACCGTATCATGCGGCGCGAGATAGAAGAATACATGCGCGGAGTTGAATACATAAAGAGCATACCCGAAGACGAATACATGGCGTTCATGACGCTGACGAACGAAGCGTCCGACGTATGGCACAGAGCGAAAAATGAAAACGACTACGAATCGTTCAAACCGTATCTGCAAAAGATATTCGATACGCAGCGCAAGTTCGCGCTCTATTATAAACATGACCGCGACCCGTATGACACGCTGCTCGATTTCTACGAGCGCGGACTGACCAAAAAACGTCTCGACGACTTCTTCGGCGCGCTCAAATCGTCGATAGTGCCGCTGATAGCGAAAATATCAAAAGCGCGGCCGATAGAGGACGGATTCATGCACGGTCATTTTCCCGTCGACGCACAGCGCAGATTCTCCGACTATTTGATGCAGGTAATGTGCATCGACAGAGAAAGATGCTCGATAGACGAGACAGAGCATCCGTTCACGGAAAACTTCGGCAAAAACGACGTCCGCATCACGACGCACTACTACGACAACGACTTCACGAACTCGATGTACTCCGTCGTCCATGAGGGCGGTCACGCGCTCTACGAGCTCGGCTCCGGCGACGAATACGAGCACACGAACATCGCCGGCGGCGCGTCGATGGCGATGCACGAGACAATATCGCGCTTTTATGAAAATATAATCGGACGCAGCCGTCCGTTCTGCAAACTCATACTGCCGAAGGTGCGCGAGCTGTTCCCGCAGTTTGAAGCTGTGTCGGACGAAGAATTTTACCGTGCATGCAACGTGTCGCGCCCGTCGCTGATACGCATGGAGGCAGACGAGCTGACGTACGCGCTTCACATCATCGTCCGCTATGAGATCGAGCGTGACATGATAGACGGCGCATACACGGCGGACGAGATACCGCGCGTCTGGCGCGAAAAATACAAGGAATATCTCGGCGTCGACGTACCTGACGACAAGCACGGCGTGCTCCAGGATTCGCACTGGTCGGGAGGCTCCGTCGGATATTTCCCGACGTACGCGCTCGGCTCGGCATACGGCGCGCAGATACTGCATAAAATGAAAGACGACATAGACGTCGACGAAGCCGTAAGGAGCGGCAGCACAAAGGCGATAAACGACTGGCTCGGCGAGCACATCTTCCGCCACAGCGCGATGTACGATCCCGACGAGCTTCTGCACATGTGCACGGGCGAGAGCTTCGACCCAAAATACTACATCGACTACCTGACTTCAAAATACTCGAAGCTCTACGAACTCTCGTAAACAACTGTTGTCGCAATACTCCCGCACATTCGAGCTTGCACATTGTAAAATGACGGTGCACGAGCGATTCTTTCGGATAAAGCAATCAACGGTTGCGGAAAAATGAAACAAAGATAGGTTGCAAACCGCGGTTCCCTATAATATAATTGTACTAATCGAGATTTTATACAAAGGGTGAAAATGGAGATGAAGATCGGAGAAAAGATCGCGTACTACCGCGGAGCAATAGGAATGTCGCAGGAGGAGTTTGCGGAGACGCTCGGCGTCTCGCGTCAGGCAGTGTCGAAGTGGGAGGTCGGTCAGTCCGAGCCTCGCATCGACAAACTCCCGCTGATGTGCGAGCTGTTCCGCGTCAGCATGGATGATCTTATCCGCGAAGACGCCGAGCTGCGCCGCGTCGGCGTGTCGACGCCGTCGCTCAAAGCGGGGAAGTACTTCGGAACGGACGGCTTCCGCGGCGAGGCGAACGGCGAGCTGACGGCGGAGCACGCGTTCCGCATCGGACGTTTCCTCGGTTGGTACTATTCCGACCCTATATCGGGCTGCCGCGACCGCAACTATAAGCCGCGCGTCGTCATAGGCAAGGATACGCGCCTTTCGAGCTACATGCTCGAATACGCGATAGCGGCGGGACTCACATCGTCGGGCGCCGACGCGTATATGCTGCACGTAACAACGACGCCGAGCGTGTCGTATGTGACGCGTCAGGACGGCTTCGACTGCGGCGTCATGATATCGGCGTCGCACAACGTGTACTCGGACAACGGCATCAAGCTCATAAACAAGTACGGTGAAAAGATGGACGACGGCACGCTCGCGCTCGTCGAGGCGTACATAGACAAAAACTTCGAGCCGCTCGGAATCGACGGCGACGATATACCGCTCGCGCACACGAGCCGCGTCGGCGCCATCATCGACTACGCGGCGGGACGCAACCGCTACATCGGATACCTCATCTCCATCGCGGCGCACTCGTTCCGCGATATGAAGGTCGGACTCGATTGCGCGAACGGCGCGTCATGGCGCATCGCGCCTGCTGTGTTCGAGGCACTCGGCGCGCAGATAAGAGTCATAAACGGACAGCCCGACGGCAAAAACATCAACGAAAACGCAGGCTCGACGCACATCGAAAACCTCTGCAAATTTGTAAAGGAGAATCACCTCGACATCGGCTTCGCATTCGACGGCGACGCCGACCGCTGCATCGCGGTCGACGAGAACGGCAATCCCGTCAGCGGCGACGTGATAATGTACATACTCGGAAACCTCTTAAAGCGGCGCGGCGCGCTCGAAAAGAACACGGTCGTCACGACCATAATGTCGAACGCGGGACTTTATAAAGCGTTCAAAGAGGCGGGCATCGACTCGGTGCAGACGACGGTGGGCGACAGAAACGTGTATGAGGAGATGATGAAAAACGGCTATGCGCTCGGCGGCGAGCAGTCGGGACACATCATCGTCCGCAAGTATGCGACGACGGGAGACGGCATACTTACGGCGATAATGCTGATGGAGGAGGTGCTCGAGCGTAAAACTACGCTCGGCAGACTCGCCTCAGCTGTCACGATATACCCGCAGGTGCTCAAAAACGTGCGCGTGACCGATAAGGCTGTCGTAATGAACGACGACGACATCAAATCCCGCGTCGAGGATATAACGAAGCGGTTCGGCGACACGGGACGCGTGCTCCTTCGGAAGAGCGGCACGGAGCCCGTCATACGCGTCATGGCGGAGGGCGAGGACATCGACTTCTGCAACGCCGTTGTCGACGAGCTAATATCGCTCATCAAAGAAAAAGGCTACGACGCCAAATGAGCGGTTCGGCTTTTAAGCCGAACCACGGCACATTTTCGCTTCGCGAAAAGTGAAGATAAAACGCGAAAAGTGCAGTTAAAAAAGTCAGGAAAAGTTTTTGAAGAGGGGGTGCGGGGGAGTGACTTTTTTCAAAAAGTCACTCCTCTGCAAAAAATATGCTTAAAATATCAGAACTGTTCGATCTGACGCACACGATGTCGGCGGACATATTCGACGGATGCGAGTACGCGTGGGAAGCGCTGTCATGGATAGGCGACTACATACAGGCACGCGGGGCGACGCTGTCGCCGGACGAATACGACAGTCCCGCGCCGGGCGTATGGATATCGAAGGATGCGACAGTTGCGGCGAGCGCGAGCATCACGGGACCGTGCATAATCGAGGCGGGCGCGGAGGTGCGCCACTGTGCGTTCATACGCGGCTCGGCGATCGTCGGCAGGGGAGCCGTCGTCGGCAACTCGACGGAGCTCAAAAACGTGCTGCTGTTCGACAAGGTGCAGGTGCCGCACTACAACTACGTAGGCGACTCGATACTCGGCTTCGGCGCGCATATGGGCGCGGGCGCGATAACGTCGAACGTCAAAAGCGACAAGGCGCTCGTCGTCGTGCATACGCCGGACGGCGACATCGAAACCGGACGCAAGAAGTTCGGAGCGATACTAGGCGACGGCGTCGAGGTCGGATGCGGCAGCGTCCTCAATCCGGGCACCGTCATCGGACGCGGCGCACGCGTCTACCCGCTGTCGAGCGTCCGCGGCTGCGTCCCGCCGCACTCCATCTATAAACACGCCGGCGAAGTGGCTGAGATTAAATAGGTTTACGCAGGAAGGGAGGAAAACTTCTTGAAAGAAGTTTTCCTCCCTCCCTGCACCCACCCACCTTTCAAGAACTTTTACTCCAAATATCGCTTTTCTCTTTCTCTGCCTATATTATACCACAAAATTTATGATTTGTCAAGTGCTTTTCACAAATTTTCTCGAGCTATTTTACACTTGCCCCACGCCGCGAGCCACCCGCACAAAAATCCAAAAGAAAAAGGACCTTTTATCAAAGGTCCTTTTCTCTCGCGCTTGCTGCGGCGACAGGATGCTCCTTTACCGCCGCTTCAAGCTCGCGCACGATCGCTGCATACCGCTCATCGGAGCGGACGAAACCGAAGCACGGCTCGCTCCCGCACCAATCGAGCAACTCGCGGCACGACGTCGTGCCGTACGTGTACGTCGTATCGGCGACGATGCCGCGCAAAAGCACCGACGTCCAACGCGCGTTCGGGTCGTACGTGTCGAACATGACCGCGTACTTCACAGCTTCGGTGAGATGACAAAGCGCTTTTTCACCGTCGCCGCGACGGGCATATATTTCGGCGAGTCCCTCATGCGCCGACTCGGACCGGTGCGAGAAAAAGAGATGATCCCCGTCCTCGAACATGACCTCTGAAAGCGCGATCTGCTTTTGTAAAAGTGTGATGCGGTCGTCGTCGGAGAGAATGAACGCGCCCGACTCGTCTTTTTCATAGCACATCGCACTCACCGCGTTCTGAAAGTCGTTGTAGAGCCACCACATGCGATTGCGGATCGCGGCGATCCTTTTTTCCCCGGTGTAAACGGACGAAAGAAGGTCCGGTTCCGATCTCGCGCCGCTCATGGATTTAGCGAGGGCGACGGCTTCGTCGGTGCGCCCGATTTTGGGGTAGACGCCGCACGCGAGGGAAACGGCGCGGCAGCGCACGCTGTTGTCAGTGCAGTCGGCGAATATCTTCTCAAGATATCCGCATATCTCGTCATACGCACCGACACTGTCGACGCTGCCGTTCTCGGCTAAATTCCAAAGGACCGATGCGATCTCCGTCATAAGCCTGTACGAATCGGGATAGCGGCGCAGCATCGCGCGCATCATGTCGAGCCCCTGCTCGTTTCTCTTTTCGTCGAATACGCTCCATACGCGGCTGAGCATTTCGTCTATTTCCGCTTCGCGGCGCGCATTGTCGATGCCCAAAAGCTCGTCGGAGCTGACGTGCAAGAGCGCGCACAGCGCGGGGAGCGCCGATATGTCGGGCGCAGTTTTGCCCGATTCCCACTGAGAGACTGCCGAAACGGTCACGTTCATGTACTCCGCAAGCTGCTCCTGCGTCATGTCGCGCTCGCGGCGCAATTTTTTGATGTTTTGTCCGATTGTCATTTTGTTTTCTCCAAAATTTAATATTCGGCGGAGCTCCGTGCCGTGACTATAATATATCATGTCATGCTCATGCGCGCAAGCGAGCGTTTCTGAAATAAAATTTAAGCGCCGCTGAAATCGTTGCAGCTTGCTTACGGATTTTTTGCAGCTTTGGCGGCGAGATACGCTTCTGTTTCACGAAAGCGCATGTCGTTTCGGAGAGCGTCGAAGTCGGGGGAGCGCAGTTCTTCTTTATTTATTAGGCGGAGCTCCCTGCCTGTGTAAAGTGTACCACACGGAGCGTGCGTCCGCAAGAGCGCCGTGCTTCACAGCGATTGAAGCGCAGCTTCAATCACTTACTGAATAATCACGTTATTAAATATTCATATTAATTCCGAAATAATGATGTCTGTCATCTTTTCGCAGGAAAATATGAATTTTCCATTGACAAAAATATTCACGCGGAGTATAATTGCATACATGTATACAATACCGTGTACATGAAAAGGAGACTACCATGCTTGAACTATCATCAAAATCAAACCTGCTCGAACAGAAATCGTACAAATTCTCGCTTCAGGACGTCGCGGAGCCGAATCTTTACCGCGACATATACAGCTACGACGAGGTGCCGAAGATACCGTTCAACCACCGCCGCGTGCCGATGGATATGCCCGAACGCATATACATAACGGACACGACGCTGCGCGACGGTCAGCAGTCGATGGAGCCGTACTCACCCGAACAGATCGAGACGATATATAAGCTGCTCTCAAAGCTGTCGGGGCCGAAAGGCATCATTCGTCAGACCGAGTTTTTCATATACAGCAAAAAGGACCGCGAGGCGATAGAGCGCTGCATGGCGCTCGGACTCGAATTCCCCGAGATAACGACGTGGATACGCGCGAACCGCGACGATTTCCGCCTCGTGCGCGACCTCGGCGTAAAGGAAACGGGCATACTCGTCTCATGCTCCGACTATCACATCTTCAAAAAGCTCAAAATGACGCGCCGTCAGGCGATGGAGCACTATCTGCGCACTGTCGCCGACGCGTTTGAAGCGGGCGTTCGTCCGCGCTGCCACTTCGAGGACATAACGCGCGCAGACTTCTACGGCTTCGTCGTGCCGTTCGTCAACGAGCTGCAAAAGATGTCGGCGGACGCCGGCATACCGGTGAAGATACGCGCATGCGACACGATGGGGTACGGGGTCCCGTACTCGGAGGTCGCGCTTCCGCGCAGCGTGCCGGGCATCATATACGGCATACACCACTATTCGGACGTGCCGCACGATATGATAGAGTGGCACGGCCACAACGACTTTTACAAGGCGGTCCCGAACGCGACGGCGGCATGGCTGTACGGCGCGGGCGCCGTCAACTGCTCGCTGCTCGGCATAGGCGAGCGCACGGGCAATATCCCGCTCGAGGCGATGGTATTCGAGTATGCGTCGCTCAAAGGGACGCTCGACGGCATGGACACGACGGTCATAACCGAAATATCGGAGTTTTTCGCAAACGAGATAGGTTACAGCATACCGCCGATGACGCCGTACGTGGGTGGTCAGTTCAACATGACGAAGGCGGGCATACACGCGGACGGTTTACTCAAAGATGAGGAAATATACAACATCTTCGACACGGGCAAGATACTCGGACGTCCCGCGATGGTGTCCGTCGGCAAAACGTCTGGACTCGCCGGTATCGCGTACTGGCTCAACGCGCATTTCCGTCTGACTGGCGCGGCGGCGATAGACAAGCGCTCGCCTATCGTTGAGATGATGAAAGAAAAAATAGACGCCGAATACGAGGACGGCAGGCAGACGGAGTTTTCGACAGAGGAGCTTGAAAAGCTCGCATATGAGGCGTCCGACGGCTCGCTTTCAAAGTGACGGGGGAGTGTGCTGTGAATCTTGAAAAAATTTCGCTCTCCGACCGCGTATACGAAACGCTCAGGGACGCGGTGCTCGACCGAAAGTACGCGCCCGGCGAATATCTGACAGAGCTGCGGCTGTCGGGCGAGCTCGGCGTCAGCCGCACGCCGATAAGAGAAGCGCTGCGGCGGCTGTCGCAGGACGGCATCGTCGAGGAAACGCCGAGAGGCGTGCTCGTCGTCGGCGTCAGCGGCGAGGAGGCGGCGGTCATATACGAGATGCGCGCGCGCATCGAGGGATACGCGGCGCGGCTGTTCACCGAACGCGTCACTGACGGGATGATCGCAGAGCTCGTCGAGAACATCGAGCTTCAGGAGTTCTACTCGGGCAAAAGCGCCGACAGCGAGCGCAACCTCGACACGCGCTTCCACGCGGTCATATACGAAAACTGCGGCAGCCGCGTGCTCGCCGACACGCTCTCGTCGCTGCACGGCAAGGTGCGGCTCTACCGCCGCGCCGTCTACGAGGACGGCGAACGCGCAAAGGACGCGGCGCGCGAGCACCGCATGATATACGAGGCTATAAAAGATCGCGACGCGGAACGCGCGGAAGCGCTCGTCACAGAGCACATAGAAAACGCCCGCGCGCACATACTCGCGCAGCTCAAAACGAAACGTGAGGTAAACTGAAAATGGAAAAACTGACGATAGCGCAGAAGATAATAAAATCGCACCTCATAGAGGGCGACATGACGCCCGGCGGCGACGTGGCGATACGCATAGACCAGACGCTGACGCAGGACGCGACGGGAACGATGGCGTATCTCGAATTCGAGACGATGGGCATACCGCGCGTCAAAACGGAGCTGTCGGTCGCATACGTCGACCACAACACGCTCGGCGCGGGATTTGAAAACGCCGACGACCACCGCTACATCAGAACGGTCGCGGAAAAGCACGGCGTACGCTTCTCGCGCCCCGGCAACGGCATATGTCACCAGGTACATCTCGAGCGGTTCGGACGCCCGGGCGCGACGCTCATCGGCTCCGACAGCCACACGCCGACGTGCGGCGGACTCGGTATGCTCGCGATAGGGGCGGGCGGCATGGACGTCGCCGTCGCTATGGGCGGCGGCGCGTACCACATCACGATGCCGAAGATGTACCGCGTCAACCTGCACGGAAAGCTCCGACCGTTCGTGACGGCCAAGGACGTGAGCCTTGAGATACTGCGCATACTGACCGTCAAGGGCGGCGTCGGCGCGATAATTGAATGGGGCGGCGACGGTATCATGACGCTGTCGGTGCCGGAGAGGGCGACGATAACGAACATGGGCGCCGAGCTCGGCGCGACGACGTCGATATTCCCCTCCGACGAGGTCACGCGTGCATTTTTGCGCGCGCAGGGACGCGAGGACGTCTACGTTCCGCTCGCATCCGACGAGGGCGCGCGCTATGACCGCGTTATCGACATCGACC